>CAYSYN010000060.1:0-3943 GCA_964435445.1 uncultured Candidatus Saccharibacteria bacterium | reverse complement strand
CATTTTAAAAAAGAAAACTTAGAGAAATTTTTAAAAGAAAAGAAAATAGATTATTTTCATATTGAAAAATTAGGAGGTTTCAGAGATGGAGGGTATGAAAGTTATATGAAAACAAAAGAATTTAAAGAAGGATTTGAAAATTTAATAGAAATTGCAAAAAAGAAAAGAACCGCTATTATTTGTGCCGAAAAATTTCCTTGGAAATGCCATCGTGCTTTTGTTTCTCAGGAATTAGAGAAAAAGGGCTTTAAAGTGATCCATATAATTGAGAAAGACAAAGTTTGGGAGCCAAAAAAGGAACCAAAAGAGATTAAACCTACTTGTCAAAAAGAAAAAGTCATCAAAAAAATGATATAAAAAAGCAAAAATAACTATCTTTCTGATTGTTTTTTTTGGCACTCTTTTTACTTTGTATTTAAACCATAGTTTAGATATTAAGGATAGTCTTTTATATTTTGCTTTTATTGGAAAATGCCAAAATAGAACTTTCTTTAAAAGTTATGTTGTTATATAGTTAAAAAGAAGTTGAGAGAATTCCTAGAATTTCAGAGGGTTTTAAGAATTGTCAAAGAAAATACGCCTTTCTGTCTTTAAATTTGGATTAGCAAGAATTTATTATTAAAATTAAAAATGATACCATCCTTTGGAAAAATTTTAATTTTATTTGGGACGCTACTCGTTATTTTGGGTGCAATTTTTACCTTTTCTGGAAAAATTCCTTATTTAGGGAAACTACCTGGGGATATTTATATTAAAAAGGGAAGTTTTAGCTTTTATTTTCCCTTAACAACCTGTATTTTGATCAGTATTATTCTTTCTTTAATTTTTTGGTTTATTTTTAGGTTTTTTGAATAAAAAACTATGAAGTTTTTTCTTTTGGATTTAGATTATATTATTGATTCTTTGGGCAAGACAAAAGCGCGTTTGTTTGGAAGGGATGAAAAAGGAAAATTAGTAGAGAAATTCATTGATTTTTCTCCTTATTTTTTTGTTTTGCCACAAAAAGGAAAAGAGAAGCAAGCGATAAAAGATATTGAAAGGTTGCTTTCTCAAAAAAAGAAAAAGGTAGAAAAAATAGAAATTACAAAAAGAAAATTAAATGGAGAGGAAAAGAATTTTATTAAAATCACTTGTTTTAGACCACCCGATACTTCAAATATTAGAGATATAGTAAAAAAATTAGAGAAAAAAAGAGGAGGAAAAGGAGAAGTTTTAGAAGAATATCAATATTCTCTTTCTTTTTCCGACTCCTTTTTGTTGGAGAACAAAATTTATGAACCCGGCTGGGTTGAAGAAAGAGAAGGAAAGATTTTCCCTCTTGATTTTGAGAAAGAGCCCTCTTTGAAAGTAATTGCTTTTGATATTGAGATCAATATTGAAAAGGGAAGAGAAAAAATCATAATGATTTCTTACTTTGGAGAAGATTTCAAAAAAGTAGTTACTTATCAGAAGGCAAAATATCCTGATTTCGTAAAAATAGTCAAAAATGAAAAGGAGCTTTTGGAAGATTTTAAAGAAACAATTAAGCAAAAAGATCCAGATATTATTTTAACTTACAATGGTGATGCTTTTGATTTTCCAATGATAAGAGAAAGAGCAAAGGAATACAAATTAAAAATAGATATTGGCAGAGCAAATGATGAGTTTAAATTTTTAAGAAGAGGAAGAGCATCTGCAGCTTCGGTTTCTGGAAGAGTTCATATTGATCTTTTTCCTTTTATAAACAATATTCTTTCTCCAAATCTTGAAACAGAGGTCTTAACTTTAAATGCAGTGTCAGCAGAACTGTTAGGAGATAAAAAAATTGAGATGGATTTCCAAGAATTATTAGAGGCTTGGCGAAAGAAGAAAGATTTACAAAAATTAGCACTTTATTGTTTGAAGGATTCAGAATTAACTTTTCGGCTCTATAATCTACTTTCTTCTCAAATTTTTGAACTTTCAAAGATTTCTGGTCAGCTTCTTTTTAATGTTGCAAGAATGACTTATTCTCAACTGGTTGAAAGTTTTTTGACAAAAAAAGCTCATGCTTTGGAAGAAATCATTCCTAACCAACCCAAATTCGATGAGATTTTGAAAAGAAAACAATTTACTTTTACTGGTGGCTATGTCAAAGAACCAATTGGAGGCGTTCATGAAAATATTGCAGTTGTTGATTTTCGTTCTCTTTACCCTTCGATTATTGCTACCTTCAATATTTCTCCTGAAGTTTTAAATTGTTCCTGCTGTAAAAACAATGGCTTTAGGGTGCCGGAAACAGAATTTTGGTTCTGTAAAAAGAAAAAAGGATTTGTTGCCTCAGTCATTAGAGAACTTTTGGAAGAGAGATGGGAAATTAAAAAGAAAATGAAAAAGGAAGAAAAGGGTTCAAGAAAATACTATCTTTTAGATACTCGTCAACATGTGATAAAAATCATTGCCAATGCTACTTACGGCTATTTTGGATTTTCGGCTTCTAAATGGTATTGCAAAGAATGTGCTCAATCTGCCGCTGCTTGGGGAAGAAAATTAATTAAAGAAGTGATAGAGAAAGCGAATAGAGATTTTGTGGTTGTGTATGGCGACACAGATTCTGCCTTTTTAAAGCCAAAAGAAGGAAAAGAAAAAAATTTCAAAGAAGATATTAAAAAGTTTTTAGAGAAAATTAACAGAACTCTTCCCGGGGTAATTGAACTTGATTTACAAGGATTTTACAAAAGGGGAATTTTTATTCCCAGAGGTTTAATTAAAGGCACAGCAAAGAAAAGATATGCTCTTTTAGATGAGAAGGGGAATCTTCTAATAAGAGGATTGGAAACGGTAAGAAAAGATTGGTGTAATTTAGCAAAGGAACTTCAAAGAAAAGTTTTAGAATTCGTGCTTAGAAAAGAAGATATAAAGGGAGCGATAAAATATACCAGAGAAATTATTTCAAAAATAAAATCGAAAAAGATTTTGTTAAAAGATTTAGTCATTTATGAACAATTGACAAAGCCAATCGAGGAATATAAATCTTTGTCGCCTCATTTGGCTTGCGCTAAAAAGATGAAAGAAAAAGGAGAAGAAGTAGAACCAGGAACAATTATTATGTTTGTTATTTCAAAAAAGGGAGAAAAGATCTCAGATAGAGCTATTCCTTATGAATGGGCAAAAATCTCTGATATTGATATTAATTATTACATTTATCATCAAATTTTACCGGCTGCTTTAAGAATCCTTTCTGTTTTTGATATAAAGGAGCAAGATTTAATAAGATGAAAATAAAAAATATTCTTATTGTGGGAAAACCCGGTTGTGGTAAGACAACGTTAGTAAAAGATATTTCAAAGGATCTGAATTCAAAAATCTCGGGTTTTTATACCGAAGAAATGAGAGAAAAAGGGAAAAGAGTTGGATTTAAAATAAAGACTTTGGATCAAAAAGAAGGTATTCTAGCTCATATTGATTTAAAAACCCCATATCGAGTAGGAAAATACAAAGTTAATCTAAAAGACTTGGAAGAAATTGGAGTTGTTTCGATAGAGAAAGCAATAAAGCAAAAAAAGATAGTCTTAATTGATGAGATTGGAAAGATGGAGCTTTTTTCAGATAAATTCAAAAAAGCTATTATAGAGGCATTGAATTCAGAAAATAGGGTTTTGGCAACAATAATGCTAAAGAAAAACTCTTTTTGCGATAGAATAAAAAAAAGAAAAGATGTTAAAATATTTTATTTAAAAAGGGCAAATTTTGAAGAGATTAAAAAAGAAATTGAGAAAATTTTGCTTTCCTGACCAAAAACTAAAGTTAATCAAAATATGAAAGAAAATATAATTTTAAAGGTGAAGAATCTAAGTGTAGAATTACAAGGAGAGAAAATTCTGCAAAATCTTTCCTTTGAAGCAAGAGAAGGAGAAGTTTTGACAATTTTGGGTCCCAATGGGGCAGGAAAGACAGTTTTGTTGAAAACTTTATTGGGAATTTT
>CAYSYN010000059.1:0-3946 GCA_964435445.1 uncultured Candidatus Saccharibacteria bacterium | reverse complement strand
GAAATAGAGTTTCAGGTTTAATTACTCCTTGCAGAGAAATGTCTTTGGAAGCTGCTGCGGGAAAAAACATTTTTCATCCTGGGAAATTGTATCAAATTTTAGCTCATTTAATCGCTCAGAAAATTGGAAAAATAGAAGGAATGAAAGAATGCACAGTGAAAATTTTGAGTCAAATTGGAAAACCTTTAGATGAACCTCAGGTTATTGATGTGAGAATTCATACTAAAAACTTTAACTCTGTTAAAGATAGAGCCTACAAAATTGTTAATGAAACATTCGATAGTCTAAGAAAAATTCAACTTAAAATCATCAAAGGTCAATACCCAATTTGCTAAAAAATGGAAAAAGTAAAAATAAATAAAGAAAAATGCATTGGCTGTGGTTATTGTGCCTCAGTTTGTCCTGAAGTTTTTGAATTGGGAGAAGATGGGAAATCCAAGGTAAAAGAAAATTCAGATTTTGAAAAAAATGAAAATTGTATCAAAGAAGCTAAAAACGGTTGTCCAGCAGGAGCCATCGAAATTGAATGATCAATCTAACAGATGAAGATTTTGAAGAAAAAATAAAAAATTCTCAAAAACCAATATTGGTTGATTTTTATGCTTTCTGGTGTCCGCCTTGCCAGGTTCTTTCACCTATTCTGGAAAAATTAGAAAAAGAATTTGAAGGGAAAGTAATTTTTGCCAAAGTGAATGTAGATTTAGCCCCCAAAATTTCCCAAAAACTGGGCATAGATTCTATCCCGGCTGTTTTCCTTTTTAAAAATGGAAAAGTTATAAGTGCTTTTGTAGGAGCAAGACCAGAAGGAGAAATAAGAAAGTGGTTAAATGAAAATTTAAAAGAGGAAAAAGAGGATATGCTAGAGATATTAAAAAATTTAATTTTGAAACAAGTTAAAGAATATGCCCAAAAATCTGGGTATAGATTAAATCCAGACGAAAAAATGGTAGAAAAAATAGTGGAAATTTTAGCAAAAAATGAACTAAAGCATGGTTTTAGATATTGTCCTTGCAGAAGAATTTCAGGGAATTTGGAAGAAGACAGAAAAAAAATTTGTCCTTGCTTTTGGCACAAACAAGAGATTGAAAAAATGGGACATTGCCACTGCCAACTTTTCTTCAAAAAATAAAAATCACCATCGCGACATTTAGTGCAAATTTAGCTTTCTGTTAGAATGGAAAATGGGAAAAATTTTGTTAGAGATAAAAAATTTGAGAGTGAAAGCAGAAAAGGAGATTTTGAAGGGAGTGAATTTGAAAATAAAAAAAGGAGAAGTTCAAGCTCTTTTGGGACCTAATGCTTCTGGAAAATCTACTTTAGCTCAAGTAATAGCTGGAAATAAAAAATACAAAATAATTTCAGGAAAAATAATTTTTAAAAAAAAAGATATTACAAAATTTTCTCCAGAAAAAAGGGCAAAATTAGGAATTGCTATTTCTTGGCAATTTCCTCCTCCAATTAAAGGGGTAAAATTATCTCAGCTTTTAGAGAAAATAAAAAAAGAGGAAATAGAAATTGAAGGAGGGGAAAAGATTTTAGAAAGGGAAATTAACGTTTCTCTTTCTGGGGGAGAAAAGAAAATTTCAGAAATAATTCAAATTTTAAGTTTAAAACCAAAATTAGCTATTTTAGATGAGATAGATTCTGGTTTAGATATTAAAACTTTAGAAAAAGTAGCAAAAATTATAAAAGAAAAATTGATAAAAAAGAAAGTTTCTCTTTTGCTCATTACTCATTTTGGCCAAATTTTAAATTATTTAAAGCCAAATTTAGTTTCTGTCATGCTTGATGGAAAAATTATTTGCCAGAGCAAAGATTTTAAAAAGGTTTTAAAAACAATAAAAAAATTTGGCTATGAAAAATGCAAAGAATGCCCATTTTTGGCAAAAAGACCATAAGATAGAACGCATCTTAAGCTCTCCAGAAGTTGAAATTTTACCTTCTGAGAAAGCTTGGGAAAAATACAAATTTGTAAAAAAATATTTTAAAGAAAAACCAAAAGAGGGTTATTTTATTTGGATAAAAAAGAAAGTTGATTTTCCCCTCATATCTTGTGTCAGCGTTTGCCAAAAAAAGATTTCCCAGAATCTAAAAAATGTTTTGGTTTTAGAAAAAGGAATTGAAGCTAAATTGAAATCTTTTTGTTTTGTGACAAAAAAATATCTTTTATCTTCCCACAAAGCAAAAGGAAAGATAATTTTGAGAGAAAAAAGTAAACTTTTTTATGAACATTTCCATTCTTTTGGCAAAAAAGATTTAGTTTTGGTAGATTATGAATTTTTTTTAGAAAAGGACGCTTACCTTTTTTACCTTTACAAAAATTTTTCTCCCCCAGAAAAACTTTTAATAAAAAATACAATTTTTTGTCAAAGAAACTCTATTTCTTCTTTAAAAAAAATTATTGATGCTAAAAATTCAAAAATTGGAATTTTAGATAAAGTTGAACTTTTGGGGAAAGATTCAAAGAGCAAAGTAGAGTTTAGATTAATAGGAAGAGAAAAATCTCAAATTGAAGCTATTTCTCAAATCAGAGCTAAAGCAGCTTCCAGAGGCCATTTAGACTGCCAAGGTCTTTTGATAGACAAAGAAAGCAAGATTTCTTTAACTCCAAGATTAATTTGTCAAAACAAAGAAGCTACTTTAACTCACGAAGCTTCAATTGGGAAAATTGCTCAAGAACAATTAATGTATTTGAGAACAAGAGGCTTGACAGAAAAAGAAGCTATAAATTTGATCGTTTCTGGATTTTTGAAATCATGAGAATTTTGGTTTTAGTTTCAGGGGGAGTAGATTCTGCAATAGCTGCTTTAATTTTGAAGCAGAAAGGTTTTCAGGTAGCTGGAGCTTTTATGAAATTGGCAGAAAATGAAAAGTTCAAAGAAGCACAAAAAAGAGCAAAAAAAATTTGTAAAATCTTAAAAATTCCCTTTTTTGTTTTTGACTTAAAAAAAGAATTCAAAAAAAAGATTATAGATTCTTTTTTAAAAGATTTGAAAAAAGGAATTACCCCTAACCCTTGTGTGCGTTGCAACAAAGAAATAAAATTTGGAATTTTATTGAAAAAAGCTTTAAAGTTAAATTTTGATTTTGTGGCTACGGGACACTACGCGAGAGTGGAAAAAAAGGAAAGAAAATTTTATTTGCTGAGAGCGAAAGATAAAAAAAGAGATCAATCTTATTTTTTGTGGAAATTGGGCCAAAAAGAGCTAAAAAAAATTTTATTTCCCATTGGAAATTTAAAAAGAGAAAAAGTAAAGCTTCTTTTTTCAAAAAATTTCCCCCTTCCTTTTTGGGAAATGAGAAAATCTGTTGAACTTTGCTTTGTTCAAAAAACGCTCAAAGATTTTTTGAAAAAAAATTTAAAAGAAAAAAAAGGAAAGATAATTGACAAAGAAGGGAAAGTTTTGGGAGAGCACAAAGGAATTTGGTTTTATACAATAGGGCAAAGGAAAGATTTGAGGTTGGCCGGAGGTCCTTATTTTGTTTTAGATAAAGATCCAAAAAAGAATCTTTTAATTGTGACAAAAGACAAAAAAGACCTTTTGAAAAAAACTTTAGTTTGTAAAGATGTTAATTGGATTTTAGGAAAAGAACCAAAACTCCCTTTAAAAGTAAAAGCTAAAATTAGGTACAAAAGCTCACTCTCTTTGGCTGTTTTAGAAAAAATTTCTTCAAATCTTTATTCTCTCAATTTCAAAAAATCTCAAAGAGCTATTACTCCTGGCCAATCTGTCGTCTTTTACAAGGGAGAAAAGGTCTTGGGAGGAGGAATTATTTTCAAATGAAAAGGAAAAAAAGAGCCCTTTTATTATTTTCTGGGGGGTTAGATTCTATTTTGGCAGCTAAAATTTTAGAGAGAGAAAAAATTGAAATTTTAGCCTTGAATTTTAAAAGCTGCTTTTTTTCAGCAAAAAATGCAAAAAAAGCTGCAAAAGAACTTAAAATT
>CAYSYN010000058.1:0-4087 GCA_964435445.1 uncultured Candidatus Saccharibacteria bacterium | reverse complement strand
ACAATTCTTGATAATCTAGTTCAATTTTTTTGTCTTTTAAAATTTCACTAGAAACAGCATCTAAAGTTAAAACTTCAGTTTGAAGGGTAGGGGAGAGGATATTTTGAATAAAGTTGAAAATATCTACATGGACAATACCAGCAATTCTTGCTGCTGAAATTCTCGCCCTTCTTGAAAACCTTAATTCTTTGTTGTCTCTGGAAAGAATAAATTTTACTTTGTTTTCTTGACATCTTTCTGTGAGCACTTGGAAATCAAAAGAATCGCCATAATAAGAAAGAATGATGTCAGGATCTTGTTTTTGAAAGATCTCTACTATTCTCTCTAAAATTTCTTTTTCATTTTTTACTACCTCTACCCAATCTGGGAAATTTCCTCTTTTGTCTGTAATTACTTTTTTAAAATTTTTTCCAAAAAAAGAAACCATGATCACTTCTTTCTTTCCTCCTTTTTCTATTGTCTCAATGTCAAAAGCTAAAATCTCCAAATTTGGCAAGTTTTCTTTTTCCAAAATCTTCAAATTTTTGGCCTTTAAAGCAAAATCTACTTTCCAATCTGTTTTTATTTTTTCCCCTTCAATTTCTAGCCAACAACATCCTGAAATTTTTTTATCGATTAAAAATTTTCTGTAAAAATTTATGGCATACTCATACTCTTCAATCACAGAACCTGGCCCTCCTCTCTTTTTTTCTAAAATTTTTATTGCATCTCTTACGTTTTGGGTATCATAAGGTCTAAAACAAAAAATTTTTAAAAATTCTCTTTCTTTTCCTTTCAATTTCATCTTTACCCTTTCTATCTTTTTTATTTTCATTTTTTTCTTTTTCAAAATTTTCTCAATATCTGATTTTGCTTTTTCTATACTTTGGGGCAAAACAAAAAAGTAAGGGTCAGCTTCAAAAAGAGCTACTACCTTTTCTCCTTTTTCTGTTTTTCCCCAAAGTCTAATCTTTGTCGAATTTCCTTCTACAATATAATCTGTGTCCAAAAGAAAAATTTTCACTTTCATATTAAATCAAGGTATTTTTCTTTTTCCCAGTTTGTGATTTCAAAAGGATTCCAGTTTGGATGGAGCATTTCATATTCTTGCCATTCTTTAATTTTCAAATCAAAGTAGAGAAAAAGAGCTTTCCCTAAAATTTTTTCTGCCAATTTATCTTTTTTTAATTCCTCTAAAGCTTCCTTTAAGGTAGCTGGCAATGTAGCAAAATTTTTTGAATTTTTGTATGTGTTTGCTTGACAAGGTGGATTTGGCCTTAGATTTTCTTTAATTCCTTCCAAACCTGCTCCCAAAACAAGAGCAAAAAGCAAGTAGGGGTTTGAGAAGCAATCTGGCATTCTCAATTCAATTCTGGCTGAATTAGAATCAGAAAAAGCTGGAATCCTAATTAAAGCTGACCTGTTCCAAAATCCCCAACAAACATTTACTGGAGCTTCATATCCTGGAATTAATCTTTTGTAAGAATTTATTGAGGGAGCAGCAATAGCACAAATTGCCCTAGCATGTTTTAAAATGCCAGCTAAAAAAGATTTTGCCAAATTGGAAATTCTTTCTTTTTTATCAAAAAACAAATTTTTTCCCCAAAAATCAAAAAGGCTCAAATGAATGTGCATTCCGCTTCCATTTATTTTAGCAAAGGGTTTTGGCATAAATGTTATTGAAAGGTTTTCTCTTTGAGCTAAATTTTTGGCAACGAATTTAAAAGTCAAGATTTTGTCTGCCATTTCCAAAACGGGAGCATATTTTAAAGTAATTTCTTGCTGACCAAAAGCTACTTCGTGATGACCATATTCTACAGGAATTTTTAATTTCAAAAGCGTATCAAAAATCTCTCTCCTTATTTTCGCTCCTTTGTCTAAAGGAGTAGGAGCGAAATAGTAAGATTTATCTAAAGGTTCTTTCTCTCTCAAAAAGAAAAATTCCATTTCAGCTGAAGCAAAGCAAGAAAATCCCATTTTTTCAGCTTCTTTCAAAACTTTCTTTAAAATAAATCTTGGTGAAATTTCAAGTTCTTTTTCTTTTCCAAAACCTTCTGGTTTTTCTGCAGGTTCAAAAACATCACATAACACTCTCGCTGTTTTTTCATCCCAAGGTAAAACAAAAAAAGTATTTTTGATAGGTTTTAAAATCAAATCGCTCCTCTCTACGGGAGCAAATTTCACTGAAGAACCATCTATTCCCTTGGAAAATTTTTTTGATTTTTTAAATTCTTTAAAATTTACTTCAATTGACCGCAACCTTCCCAAAATATCAACAAATTGAAGCTCAATTTTTGTAGGTCTCATTATTGCTTAAATTTTAACAATTTTTAAATCTTTAGCTGTTTCAACGTTTTTTCCAAAATCTAAAATGGCTACTTCTCTTTCTCTCTCGTAAGCACAAGAAGTAAAAATTGTCAAACATTTATCGTTGAACATGAATTTTGGAACGTAAGGTTGGTGGGATCTAATCAAAACTTTTTTGCTAAATCTTTCCATTAGTTCAAAGAAATAATCTCTTCCAAATTGGGGTCTTCCAGCAAAAAAATCAAACCCCATATCTTTTCCATTCTTTTCGACAAAATCACCCCAACAAACTTGAACCCATTCTTTGCTCCCAGGTTTAATTTCATTTATTTCTTTTAAATTTTTAACATCTGGTAAAACAGCGTGCAAAGCAATTACTTCTTTGGCTACTACCACCAAAGGAAAATTTCCTACAATTTGACAATATTTTTTATATTCTTTTTCTGTCAAGCTTTCCCAAAAATCAGCAGGAGAAAATTTTAAAATGTGATGTCCTTCGTGATTTCCTTGGAGTAAAATAATATTTTCTGGATATTTTTCTTTCATTTTTAACAAAAAATCTAAATTTTCTTTTGAAAAAGGTCCTCTATCTACATAATCTCCCAAAAAAACAATTTTATTTTCTGCTTTCAAAAATTTTTCAATGACTATTTTTGAAGCCTCCAAATCTCCGTGAGTATCACCAACAAAAATTACTTTTTTTGCTTTTTTAATTTCAATTAATTTTTCCATTTTAACCTAAAATTTCTTTCAAGGGAGTTTGCACATTCTCAGTTAAAATCTCAATCAATTTCATCAATTTTTCGGCTTCCTTTTTGAAATCTTCTTCTGTGATGACTTTAACTTCTTTTGCTTTTTGAAAGAAACTTTCTTTATCAAAAATTCCCAATTCATCAGCTAAATTGTAAAACCTTTTTTTCAGTTCTTCTTCACTTTCTCCTTTATCATATCTTCCACCGCAAATTATTACCGAACCTACAAGAGAATTGGCCACGATTATGGGTAAGTAGCAAATAGCAAAGTGAGCGTAGCATTCAAGGAAAATTGGTTTTCTCTCTCTTTTCATTAAAGAAAAACCCATTTGAAAAGCATCTTTGCATCTTGTTTTTCCTTCTTCAAAGGATAAAATTGTTTTACAGATAGATTGAACTCCTTCAAGTTTGGTGACCAATTTTCCTTCTTTGTTTAAAAGAAATACTTGAAAACCAGTTTCCTTTTTGAAATCTTCTAAAATTTTTGAAAATTGTTCAAAAAAACTTTTTGCAGCTTCAGAAAAAATTCTTTCTGCCATTTTTTTATTCTAGCATTCTTTTTAATCTTTTTTCCACTTTAGGGTACAAAATAAGAGGTTCAATTTCTAGCTCAAAATTAGGGTCAATTTCTCTTAATTTTTTGAGCAAACCCTCTCTGTCTTCTTTGGCAATTTCAATTAAAGCTGGATGGCAAGAAACTCCTTCTTCTTTCAAATTCTCAAGAGCTTTCAATTGAAATTCAAAAAATTCTCCTTTAGCTAAAGTTAGTTTTTCAAATTCTCTTTCTGTCGTCCCTTTTAGAGAAACTCTCACGTGCAAATTTGGAAATTTAGACAAATCTTTGGCAAAGGATTTGTCAGCTCCAATTAAAATGCCATTTGTTTCTAAAATAAAAATTAAATTTTGAGGAATTAATTCCAAAATTTTTAAAAGGTGAACTCTTGCTATCGTGGGTTCATTTCCTGAAATTCTTACTTTATTGAAACCTCCTGATTTAGCAATTTGAACTAATTTTTGAGCTACTTCTTCTGGTGAATAAAATTTTCCAA
>CAYSYN010000057.1:0-4156 GCA_964435445.1 uncultured Candidatus Saccharibacteria bacterium | reverse complement strand
TCTATGCCAAATCCAGTAATGATTTTCTTCAAAGATTCTATTGCTCCTTTTGTAACGAGAAATTTTCTCTTAGACAGTAATAGTAATTCCCCTATTGTTATTCCTCTTGGAAGTTTAGGTATTTGTGGAATGTAGATAATTCCTCCTTCTTTTAAAGCATCAGCAGGACTATTAAAATTAACTTGTTTTCCTCCAATAATTATTTCGCCTTCATCTAGTTTATGAATTCCAGCTAAAATTTTCATCAAAGTGCTCTTCCCTGCTCCATTTTCTCCCAAAAGAGCATGAATTTCTCCTTTTTTTAAAGTGAAATTAATTCCATCATTGGCTATCACTCCCGGAAACTTTTTCGTAATTCCTCTCATTTCCACAAGATACAAGCTCCCTCACCTCTTTTAAAGAGCATACACGATCTTATAAATAAAAGAGCGAGGCGTCAAGCCTCTTAATACACGAATTTGTAAAAAAAGAAAGGATTTTTTGGATTCAGAAAAGGTACTTTTAGTGTGGAATTTCCCCTACTACACCTTCAACAAACCAATCCATGAGCCAAAGTTCATCGTGGGAGGCTCGGACCCCTGCGGGGATCCTTAAATTGCCTTCTTGATCGTAGATCGGTCCTTCGAATGGATCAAACAACACTGTTTCCTCTGACATTTGAGCCAATCTAACGAAAACTAAATCATAAACACTAATTTTTCCTAGAATAGGATCTTCCACATAAACCGCTTTTAGCTTTTCCTCAAATCTTGGATTTATTGGCACACTAACATCACATCCCAATTCTACTGCTCCTTCTTTTAACATCCACCAATAATCGACTTCTTCGAGATTTGTGTTATTGTAAACTCCAGTGTAGACTTTAGTTACAATATCCGCATAGATCACCTCCCAGTGTACTAATTGTCCAGAAACACAGGCTTCAGGTGCGTATTTCAGCATGGGAGAATAATGGGAGAAAGCATAAACTGGTTTTCCCTTTTTTGTGTACTCTTCGGCTACTTGCAGCACTGTTGGCGAGTCTTCAGTGAATGCTAGCACATCACAACCTTGACCAATTAGAGTTTCCGCTGCTTCCCTTGCCTTCTGTGGATCATACCACGAGAAAATCCATATTACATGAACGGTAGCATTTGGGTTCACTTCGCGAGCTCCAAGAGCAAATGCGTTGATATGTCTAATCACCTCTGGGATTGGATACGCAGCCACATACCCTAACTTGCCAGTTTTCGTAAGAGCACCTGCCATAAGGCCATTCAGATAATAAAGTTGATAGAATTCTGCAAAATAAGTCCCTACGTTCTTCCCTCTCTTGTAACCTGAACAGTGGAAAAAGACCTTCTCTGGATATTTTTTGCCAGATTCAATCGTGGCATCCATGTAACCAAAAGAAGTAGTAAAGACAATATCACATTTTTCTTCGTTAATTAATTTATCAATTATCCGTGGAGCATCAGCTTCAGAAACACTTTCCACGAAAACAGTTTCTACCCAAGGAAACATTTGTTCTAAATAACGCCGGCCCATATCGTGAGCATGAGTCCAACCATAGTCTCCCACTGGTCCTACATAAATGAACCCTACTTTTAGTTTCTTTTCTCTAGATACCTCTTTAACTATTGTTTGAGGGAAGATATAACTTCCAATTGCAATACCTATCAAGATAGCTATTATTATTGCTACCCAAATCGTTCCTATTTTTTCCATTTTAGGTCCCTACACAATCTTATCAAGCTAATAAGTTCTGTCAAGAATTTTTTAACAAGAATGTGTTAAATTTTTAGGATTCGATAAGTTTTAGTAAAGGGAAGAAATTTGTTTTTCAATTCATTAAGAATATTTCCTTTTTCAACAAGGACAAAAATTCCAACTACTTTGCCTCCAGCCTCTTGTACTATTTTAATAAGAGCTTCAATAGTCTTTCCCGTAGCGACGAAATCGTCTACGATAAGCACTTTTTCTCCTTTTTTAATAGCCGACCATGGCAAGTAAAGATATTCTGCTAACTCTGGAGAAAAAGTTCTTCTCACTTCAATGAAATCTTCAGAATCTCCTATTTTTTCTTTTTTTGCCACCCATACTTCTACTCCAAATTCGTTTCCAATTTGAACTGCCAAAGGAATTCCATCTGTTTCAGCAGTTAGAATTTTGTCTATTTTTTCTTTTGAAAATTTTTCAAAGGTAATTTTGGCTACTATTTTTTGAAGTTGGACGTTAGCTAATACGGAAGTAAGATTAATTAAACCATCTTTCTCAAATTTTATTTTTGACTGAATAAGTTTCTTCAAAAATTTCTCTTCCCCTATTTTTAAAATCTTCCTTGCTCTTTTAAAATCTGGTAGAACATATCCCAAAACGTATCTACTAATTATTGGGATAGAAAGACAGAAAGCTTTAGAAAGTTCCTGATAAGAAAAATCTTTTTTTAAAAATTTTAGTAAATGCGAAGCTGCTATTTTTATTTTAAATTTTTCTAACTTTCTCATTAATTTCTATTTTAAATCTTTTTGTTGAAAATACCAATTTAAAATTTCTCTAGCTACAGGAATAGTGATAGCAGTAGAAACATCTTTTACTCCATCAATTGTTAAAACTAAAAGGATCTCTGGGTTTTCAAAAGGAGCAAAAACAACAATCCAAGTGGTATAACACCCGGGACAATCTTTTCTTGAATTTTGAGCAGTGCCTGTCTTTGCTGCTGCTGTCACTGGTAAAAGAGAAAGGGATTTGGCAGTAGCTTTTGGCGCTCCTTCCCCTGTTACTGTTTTTCTCATTCCCTCTCTCACAATTTCCAAGTTCTCTTTTTCTAAAAAATTTTCTTTTAAAATTTCAGGTTTTGCTTCCCAAATTAAATTGCCTTTTGCGTCCAATATTTTCCAAACAAATTTTAGTTTTAAAAATTTTCCCCCATTAGCTATGGGTAAAAAAGCTTGAGCTACTTGAAAAGGGGTAGCTAAAATATAACCTTGACCTATTGAAAGATTGAAAGTGTCTCCATCCCACCAGTTTTCTCCGTATTTTTCTTTTTTCCATTTTGGAGACCCTACCAAACCCTGAGAAAAAGAAAGAATAGGAAAATCTGTTTTTACTAATTTCCCTAAACCAAATTTTTCTAAATATTCTTTAATTTTTGTTGGACCTAGCTTTTGACCTAATTTATAAAAGAAAACGTTGCAAGATTCAGCAATTGCCTTTTCCACATTTGTTAGACCATGAATTGTCCAATCCTTGAACACATAGACGATCTCAGGATTGTATTGGTGAGGTACCTCTATTTTCCCTTGACAATTTATTTTCTCTTTTTTTGAAATTAATTTTTCTTGGAGACCAGCTGAAGCGATTAAAGGTTTCACAGTAGAACCTAGAGGAAAAAGGCCAGCTGTAGCTCTGTTCAAAAGAGGTTTTCTTTCATCATTTAAAATTTCTTCAATTTTCTCTATAGAGCCAAGAGAAAAAATGTTGTTATCGAAAGTAGGAAAAGAAAAAAGGGATAAAATCCCTCCTGTTTTTGGATCAACGGCAACTGCTGCTCCACTTAAAGCTCCAACTTCTTTTATTCTTTTTTCCATTTCTTCTCTTATTTTCCTTTGCAAAGGGGCGTCAAGATATAAAACTAAATTTTTTCCAGGTTCAGGTTGGCTAACAACTTTAACTCCTTTTTTCCTTCCTTTAGCATCTCTCTCAATTAAAATTTCTCCTGGTTTTTTTCTTAAAATCTTTTCATAAAATTTTTCAATTCCTTCTTTTCCTACTAAATCAAAAAGGGTATAGTATTCTTTTTCTTTTTGATATTCTTTTTGAGAAATTTTTCCCAAATAGCCAATCAAATGAGAAAATGTAGAACCTTCTTTATATTCTCTTATTAAACTTTCTCTGAGAATGATTTGAGGAAAATTGGAAGATTGGCTAATCAAAATAAGGGCTTTTTCGTAACTTAAATTCTTTGCTAAAACCACTTCTTCCTCTTTAGATTTTTCGATTTTTTCTTTTAATTTTTGTTTGTCTTCATTTAAAATCTTGCTTAAAAATAAAAGAGCTTTCTCATTTTTGGTTTCGCCTTTCTTAAAATAAAGATTAAATTGCAAATGGTTAAAAGTTAGCTGTTCTCCGTTTCTGTCATAAATTATTCCTCTTTCTGCTTCAATTTTTGAAATAG
>CAYSYN010000056.1:0-4214 GCA_964435445.1 uncultured Candidatus Saccharibacteria bacterium | reverse complement strand
AGAATTTTGAGAATGCATGCTGACAAAAGAGAAGAACTAGAAGAATGTTTTGCTGGGGATATTGTTGCTACTGTAGGTTTAAAATCAACTTCTACAGGCCATACTCTTTGTGATGAAAAATTTCCTATTGTTTTGGAAAAAGTTACTTTTCCAGAACCTGTAATATCAGTTGCCATCGAACCTAAAACAAAAGCTGACCAGGATAAATTAACTATGGCTTTAAAGAAAATGGAAATAGAAGATCCAACTTTTAGAGTAAGATATGATCCAGAAACAGGACAAACTTTAATTTCTGGTATGGGAGAACTACACTTGGAAATTATTATTGACAGGATAAAAAGAGAATTCAAAGTCGAAGGCAAAGTAGGAAAGCCCCAAGTAGCTTACAAAGAAACAATTACTACATTCGCTGAAGCTGAAGGAAAATATATTCGTCAATCTGGAGGAAGAGGTCAATACGGACATGTTCTAATAAAAATTGAACCTTTAGAAAGAGGGAAAGGCTTTGAATTTGTTGATAAAATTAAAGGAGGAGTAATTCCAAAAGAATTTATTCCTGCTGTTGAAAAAGGAGTAAAGGAAGCTATGGAAAAAGGAGTTTTAGCAGGGTATCCTTTAACAGATCTGAAAGTAACCCTTTTTGATGGTTCTTTTCACGAGGTTGATTCTTCAGAATTTGCTTTTAAAGTAGCAGGATCGATTGCTTTACAAGAAGCAGCAAAAAAAGCAAAACCAGTTCTTTTAGAACCCATCATGAAATTAGAAGTAATCATTCCCGAGGAATATTTAGGAACAGTTATTGGTGATTTGGGAGCTAGAAGAGGTAAAATAGAAGAAACAATAGAGAGGAAAAATTTAAGAATAATCAGAGCTAAAGTTCCATTGAGAGAAATGTTCGGTTATGCTACTGATTTGAGGTCGTTGACAAAAGGAAGAGGAACGTTTACAATGGAATTCAGTCATTATCAAATTGTGCCAGAAAACATTGCCAAAGAGATTATTGAGGGCAAGAAAAAATAAAAAGGTCGTAAAATTTTTTGAAAATTTTTTATGCCAGAGAAAGAAAAATTTCAAAGAACAAAGCCCCACATTAACGTAGGAACGATTGGGCACGTTCACCATGGAAAAAGTACCTTAACTGCTGCTATTACCAGAGCTTTGAGGTTGAAAGGGTTAATTCAAAAAGAGGTAACAGTAGATGAATTAAATGCTGCTCCAGAAGAAAAACAAAGGGGTTTGACTATTACCATTTCTCACGTAGAGTACGAAACTGAAAAAAGACACTATTGTCACATTGATTGTCCAGGACACGCAGACTACATCAAAAACATGATTACGGGTGCTGCTCAGTTAGATGGAGCCATTCTAGTGGTAGCAGCTGATGATGGAGTAATGCCTCAGACGAGAGAGCATGTTCTTTTGGCAAAACAAGTAGGTTTGCAACACGTAATCGTTTTTATTAACAAAACAGATGCTGTTCCAGAAAAAGAGTTAATTGATCTAGTTGAATCTGAAACAAGAGAATTGTTAAAAAAGTATGACTATCCAGGAGATGAAATTCCAGTTATTCGAGGTTCAGCTTTAAAAGCTTTGGAAGCTAATTCTCTAGACGATCCTGCTATGAAGCCCATTTTAGAGTTGATCGAAACAATGGACAATTATTTCCCAGAACCTGCGAGAGAAGTAGACAAACCTTTCTTGCTAGCCATAGAGGATGTCTTCACTATTACTGGTAGGGGAACAGTAGTTACAGGAAGAGTAGAAAGGGGAAAAATTAAGCCAGGAGAGGAAGTAGAAATAGTGGGTTTTGGACCAACAATCAAAACAGTAGCCGTTTCTTTAGAAATGTTTAGAAAAGAGCTGGATGAGGCTATTGCAGGTGATAACATTGGTGTGCTTTTGAGAGGAATTGAAAAAGAGCAAGTAAGGAGAGGACAGGTTTTGGCAAAACCAGGAAGTATTACTCCTCATACTGAATTCGAGGCCCAAGTTTATGTTTTGACAAAAGAAGAAGGCGGAAGACATACTCCATTTTTCTCAGGATATAAACCCCAATTTTACATTAGGACAGCTGACGTGACAGGAGAAGTAACTTTGCCTGAGGGAACAGAAATGGTCATGCCAGGAGATACAGTAAACTTGAAAGTAAAATTAATTGCTCCTGTAGCCATTGAAGAACAACAAAGATTTGCTATTAGAGAGGGTGGAAAAACAGTTGGGGCAGGCGTTGTGACAAAGATCATAAAATAAAAAGTAAATAAAAATGCCAAAGAAAAAAGAAGAGGGAAGACCTCCTAGAGTGAGGATCAAACTTAAAGGTTATGATCCAAAACTGGTCGACGCATCAGCCAGGCAGATTGTTGAAATTGGAGAAAGATACGGGGTGAAAATCACAGGCCCCGTACCTTTACCTACTGAAATTCATAGATATACTGTTTTGCGATCTCCTTTTGTTCACAAGGATGCGAGAGAGCAATTTGAAATAAGAATTCACAAAAGATTAATCGATTTTGAAGGAATTACTCCAAGAGTTATTGAGTCTCTCCAAACTCTGAATTTACCCAGCGGAGTAGAAATTGAAATAAAAATAAAATAAACCTATCATGAAATTCATTTTGGGTAAAAAATTGAGAATGACCCAAATTTTTGATAAAGAAGGAAACGTTATTCCTGTAACTTTAGTTGAGGCAGGCCCCTGCTTTGTTACTCAAATCAAGACGAAAGAAAAAGATGGTTATTTTGCTGTCCAAGTTGGTTTTGAACCCCTAAAAAAAATTAAAAAATCAAAAAAGAAAAAACCTTATAGATATTTGAAAGAATTTAGATTAGACGAAGAAGAAATCAAAAAGTATCAAATAGGACAAAAAATTGATGTCTCTTTTTTTAAAGAAGGGGATTTAGTTTCTGTTTCTGGGATTTCAAAAGGGAAAGGGTTTCAAGGAGCGGTTAAAAGATGGGGATTTTCTGGAAAAAATCCTGTTTCTCACGGAACAAAGCATGAAGAAAGAAAAATAGGATCAGTTGGTGCGTCCACTCCAAGGAGAGTATGGAAGGGAAAGAAAATGCCAGGAAGAATGGGAGCTGAAAGGGTAACAGTTAAGAATCTTGAAATTGTGAAAGTGGATCCAGAGAACAATCTTTTAGCCATTAAAGGCGCTTTACCTGGGAGGAAAGGAACTTTACTAGAAATAAAAACTTAAAAAATTCCATGATAGTAGATGTTTTAAATCAAAAGGGAGAAAAAGTAGAACAGATAAAATTGCCAGATGAAATTTTTAATTTGAAGATAAACCCTGATTTAATTCATCAAGTAGTTGTTTGTCAAATGGCAAACAGAAGGCAAGGAACAGCTCATACAAAAACAAGAAGCGAAGTTTCTGGAGGAGGAAGAAAGCCTTGGGCACAAAAAGGTCTGGGAAGAGCAAGGCACGGTTCCATTAGATCTCCCATTTGGAGACATGGGGGAGTGGCCCACGGTCCGAGAAAAGAGAGAATTTGGAAAAAGAAAATTCCAAAGAAAATGAGAAGGAAAGCTCTCTTTATGGTTTTGTCTGGAAAATTAAAAGATAAAGAATTGATCGTTTTGGATAAATTAGAGCTTAAAGAACCAAAAACAAAAGAAATGGCAAAAATTTTAGAAAATTTAAAAATTAAAGGGAAAAGCGCCATCATTTGTCTGCCAAAATTGGAAAAAAATGTCATTTTAGCTGCGAGAAACATCCCCAAGGTAGAAACGATTGAAGCTAGAAATTTAAATTGTTTAGACTTGCTCAACTTTAAATACGTTTTGTTGCCAAAAGAGTCAATAGAAGTAATAAAAAAGACATTTTTAAAATGAGGCCTGAACAAATTATCATTTCTCCAATAAAAACAGAGAAATCTCAAATTTTAAAGGAAAAATTTAACCAATACGTTTTTAAAGTTCACAAAGATGCAAACAAACCCCAAATAAAAAAAGCAATAGAAGAGCTTTTCAAAGTAAAAGTGAAAAAAGTGAGAGTGATCAAAATTCCCCCAAAAAGAAGGGCTTTTCGGGGAAAGGAAGGCTTCAAATCAGGTTACAAAAAAGCAATTGTTACTTTAGAAAAAGGAGAGAAAATTGAAATAAAATAATTTGACCAAAAACTCAAAAAATTTTAAAATTAAACTATGCTCGATTTTTTTCAAAAAATTTGAAAAATTTTCAAAAAGAGAGAGAAAAATGAAAAAAAGGC
>CAYSYN010000055.1:0-4242 GCA_964435445.1 uncultured Candidatus Saccharibacteria bacterium | reverse complement strand
AAGTTTTAAAAAAAGCAGGATATGTTACTGCTGCCTTCCATTCCAATCCCTATTTGTCTGGCTTTTTTGGTTACGATAAAGGCTGGGACTATTTTGAATGTCTGATTTTGCCAAGAGATGAACTGGAAATAAAGCAGGTGAAGGGAATGAGAAAAAATCTTTTAGACAAAGCAAAGGAGATTTTGAGAAAAATTCAAGAAATATCTTTCAATTTTTCAGTAAAAATTTTTTCTTCTTCCTTTCCTCAAGTTCCCTTTTTCTTTCTTTATTTGAGAGAGAGGACGCAACCTTCTCTTTCTCTTAAATTGAAAATTAAAGCAGAAAAAATAAATAATTTAGCAAAAGATTTTCTTTCATCTATGGATAAAAAGCAACCATTTTTTTTGTGGCTTCATTACATGGATGTTCATGGTCCCTATTTTTCAAAAAAAACATATCTTGAAAACTTGCCTCCTTCTTTTTCAGAAATAGTAGGTAGATATTTGAACAGATTTTTGAAAATGGAAAATCTTCCCAAAAAGACAAAAGATTTTATTAAAAAGAATTTGAAAAAATCGATCGATCTTTACGATGAAATGGTAGAATATGTCGACAGTCAAATTGGAGATTTTTTAAATTTTTTAAAAGAAAGAAATTTCTATCAAAATTCTATCATTTGTCTAACTTCAGATCATGGGGAAGAATTTTTAGAGCACGGTGGGGGATTTCACAGCAACAAACTCTACCAAGAATTGCTTCACATTCCTCTTTTAATAAAAATCCCAGGAAAGAAAGGAGAAATAATTGAAAAAAAAGTTTCTCTAATTGATTTACCCCCCACTCTTTGCTATTTATTAAAAATTGACCCCCCTCTTTCTTTCAAAGGAGAAAATATTTTTTTCAAAAAAGACTCTTGCCTTTTCCACCAAACAATTTCAGATTGTGTCAAAGAAGAAATTGAACATTTGAAAGAAAAATTTCCCTACAAAGTAGCTTTGCAATTTCAAAATTGGAAATACATTAAAGATTTTGGTACAATGCAACAAAAGCTCTTTGATTTAAAAGAAGATCCAAAAGAGCAAAAAAATCTTTTAGAATTCAAAGCCAAAAAAGAAATTTTAGATAAATTAAAGAAAAAAATGGAGATTTTCTTAAAAGAAAACCCTCCCTTTTCTTTAAAAAAATGAAAAAAAGAAAAAAAGCTTTTATTACGGGAATTACCGGACAAGATGGCTCTTATTTAGCAGAACTTTTGTTGAGCAAAGGATATGAAGTCCACGGTACTTATAGATGGGATAGCGTTTTTACCACAGAAAGAATAGAACACATCTATCAAGATCCTCATGAACCTAATGTGAGACTTTTCACTTATTATTGTGACCTTTCAGACACAGCGACAATTGAAAGATTAATTAGAGAGATAAAGCCAGATGAAGTTTATCATTTAGCGGCTCAATCTCATGTGAGAGTGAGTTTTGACATGCCAGAATATGTTTGCGACGTTAATGCCCTGGGAACTTTAAGAGTTTTAGAAGCTATTAGAAAATACTGCCCAAAATGCAAATTTTACATGGCAGCCTCTTCTGAAATGTTCGGAGCTTCCCCTCCACCCCAAGATGAAACTACTCCTTTTAATCCTAGAAGTCCTTACGCCTGTTCCAAAATTTTTGGATTTTATTTAACAAAATTCTATCGGGAAGCCTACGGTCTCTTTGCCGCCAATGGAATTTTGTTCAATCACGAAAGCCCAAGAAGAGGACCAACTTTTGTTACCAGGAAAATAACGAGGGGAATTGCGAGGATTGTTGCTGGTTTAGACAAAAAGATTTATCTTGGAAATTTAAAAGCAAAAAGAGATTGGGGATTTGCTCCAGAGTATGTTGAAGGAATGTACAAAATTTTGCATTACAAAAAGCCAGATGATTTTGTTTTAGCTACAGGAGAGACTCATTCTGTAGAAGAGTTTGTTAGGGAAGCTTTCAAGTATGCAGGGCTTGGAGATTGGAGAAAATACGTTGCCATCAATTCTTATTATTTTAGGCCAGGAGAAGTTGATATTTTAATCGGAAATAGCAAAAAGGCAAAAAAGATTTTAGGTTGGAAACCAAAAATTAAATTTAAAGATTTAGTAAAAATTATGATTGATGCTGAATTTAGAAGATATGGGTTAAAGCCTCCAGGGGAAGGAGATAAAATTTTAAGAAAAAAATTTCCTAATAAGTGGTGGAAAAGGGATTAATATGATCAATCTTAGAAAAAAGAAAATTTTAATAACCGGGGCTCAAGGATTTGTAGGAAGGCATTTAGTCAAGAATTTATTAGAAAAAAGGAAAGTTCCGCGCGAAAATCTGTTCATGCCGAGTTTTGAAGAATTAGATTTAAGAAAATGGGAAAACTGCCAAAAGGCAGTTAAGGGTCAAGACATAGTTATTCATTTGGCTGCCAAAGTTGGAGGAATTGGTTTAAACAGAAAAATACCAGGTGAGATGTTTTATGACAACGCAATTATGGGAATTCAATTGATGGAGGCAGCCAGACAAGCTGGGGTGGAAAAATTTGTAGCTATCGGTACTGTTTCTGCTTATCCAAAATTTACCCCTGTTCCTTTCAAAGAAGAGGATTTATGGAATGGGTATCCCGAAGAGACTAATGCTCCCTATGGTTTAGCTAAAAAAATGCTTTTAGTTCAAGCCCAAGCGTATCGCAAGCAATATGGATTTAACGCTATTTATCTTTTACCAGTGAACATGTACGGACCGGGAGATAATTTTGATCCCGAAAGATCTCATGTTATCGCTGCTATAATTCGGAAAGTTCATGAAGCTAAAAAGAAAGGGAAAAATTATATTGTTGCTTGGGGTACAGGAAAACCAACGAGAGAATTCCTTTACGTGGAAGATGGAGCAGAAGGGATATTACTGGCTACAGAAAGATATGATAAACCAGATCCAGTAAATCTGGGTTCAGGAATGGAGATCTCAATAAAAGATTTAGTAGAGCTAATTTGTAAATTGATGAATTTTAGGGGAGAAATTCATTGGGATACTTCACAACCAGATGGTCAACCTAGACGTTGTGTCGATACTTCAAAAGCTAAAAAAGAATTTGGCTTTGTGGCCAAAACTGATTTTGTAGAAGGACTTAAAAAAACTATAGAATGGTACGAAAAAAATTACAGTTCAATTTAAAGGAAAGAAAATTTTAATCGAGACCAAAAATTAAATTTTAAAGATGGAGTGAAAATTTTGAAGATATGGGTTGAAACCGCCAGGGGAAGGAGATAAAATTTTAAAGAAAAAATTCAAAAGAAGATGGTGGAAGAAAGATTAACAACATCTAAATATAAAAGAATTCTAGTTCTTGGGGCTACCGGCTTTCTGGGAAAAAATGTAGTAAGGAAGTTAAAAGAGAAAAATCTTCCCTTTTTTACCTCCTCTCTAGAAGAGGGCTATGATTTAAGAAATTTAAAAGAAGCCATGGCTCTCTTTGAAAGGATAAAACCAGATGCAGTTATAAACTGTGCTGCCTTTATTGGTGGAATTCTATTTGGGGTTCAGAGGCCAGCTGAGATTTTCTATAACAATATCTTAATTTTCTCTAATGTGACAGAGTGTTGCCGACTTTACGGTGTCAAAAGATTAATTAATCCTATTTCCAATTGTACTTATCCTGCTAACTTGAGAATTTTTAAAGAAAATCATTGGTGGTCGGGCCCTCTCCACGAATCTGTGTTGGCTTACGCTCAAGTGAGAAGAGCAAATTGGGTTCAAAACTGGGCTTATTGGAAACAATATGGGTTAGAATCTATCAATTTGATTTTGCCCAATATGTACGGTCCTTATGACCATTTTGATCCTGTAAGATCGCACGCTCTCGGAGCTCTCATTATGAAATTTGTTGAAGCTAAAAGAAAAAATTTGCCAAAAGTCATTGTCTGGGGAACGGGAAGACCAATTAGAGAATGGCTTTATGTTGAAGATGGGGCAGAAGCTTTAGTAAGGGCTTTGTACATTCCTTTTACAATAGAACCTATCAATATTGGTAGGGGAGAAGGAGTTTCCATTGCCAAATTAGCAAAATTAATTAAAAAAATTGTAGGTTTTGAAGGAAAAATTGTTTTTGATAAAACAAAACCAGATGGTGCACCTTGTAAAATAATGGACATTTCCAAAATGAAAAAAATTTTCAAATGGGTCCCTCCCACAACCTTAGAAGAGGGAATCAAAAAAACGGTCAATTGGTATCTTAAACACCAACTTTCAT
>CAYSYN010000054.1:0-4321 GCA_964435445.1 uncultured Candidatus Saccharibacteria bacterium | reverse complement strand
TTATCGCTATTTTTTTGAGCCTAGTTTTGATTTTTGGAGGATATTTTTTGTTTTTAAAAGAAAGACAATTTAGTAAAATAACTCCTCAAGAGCTAAAACAAGAATATTTAAAGTTTAAAAAAGAATATCTCAAAAAGAGAAAAGAAGGTTATGATTTAAAAGAAGCTGTTTGGTGGATCAAAGAAGCAAGAAAAGAATATCTTGAGGGAAACTATGAGAAAGCAAAAGAATATCTTGAAAAAGCATTTTTGGCTTTAGAAAAAGCTGAAAAAATAGATTTTTCTTTGCCAGAAATTCCAGAAAAAGGATGGGAGATTACAGAAAAGCCAAATACTTTCATTGATAAAATTCCAACGATAAAAGATTTTGTCCCCATTGGCATCACTTATAATTTAGAAGAAAACAATCTTTTAAGATATATTCCGGGTTACCCTTGGCAACAAAGCTGTTTTATTTTTGTGGCTTTGGGAGAAAGCAAACAAGGGGATACTTTGTTTTATCAGGGAAGATTGCCATTTGAAGGAGGGTTTGCGCCAAGAATTAATATTAACGGAAAATATTTAAGAAAAGTTCCCGTATTTAAAGGAGGAATGTATTATTATGAGAATGGAATAGAAGGCTATCCTTATCCCACCGTTTTGGTTTACGGAACAAAGGGTTATAAAGAAATTTTATCTTACGATGAAAAAAATCAAATTTGGTATCACGAAATTATTCCTCCTAATGAAAATGGGTTGAAGATAGAAATTAAAGCAAAAGCTCTAGGTGTGCCCTTTTGGATGGGACCACAAGAAGGACCTTATATTGTTCATGGAGCCTACAGTGGCACAAAAGATATAGATGTCTGGGGAGGTTTTTGGGTTGTGGGAAAATTTGAAGGAAAAGTGAAACTTCCTCAAAAAGGAGAAAAAGAATTTTCTGGCTATTTTTTATTTGATAGAGCAACTCACATAGCTTATTATGCCCAGCAAGAATATCAAGGAGAGTATTGCAAAGAAGCTCTTTGTCCAGCAAGAGGAGGAGTAGTTGAGTTTTCTTGTATGGGAATATTTGATGATGATTTTGCAATTACCCTTTGTGATTCAAAAAACCCCACTCCAGTTAACTTTCCCGAATTTCAGCATCAAGGGAGAATAAATTATATTTTCAACGAAAGCTATCCTTTTAATGATTTTACTTTAAAAAGTTTTGGAGAACATCTTCAGCCTTCAAGCTTTGAACTTAAAGGAAAATTTAAAGAAGGAAGCGTAAATTTGAAAGGAAAAGTAATTGAATATTGGCCACCAAAAGGGTGGGGGAGAGTGGAAGGTAGTTGGTGGGATCCAGAAGGAAAAAGAACCTGGGGAAGAGCATTTATTTCATGGACAGGGGAAATAAAATTTAAAGGAAAAACAATCAAAGTAGAAAATGCTATTGGAATAGGAGAATTTACAAGGTTTGAGGGTTTCAACCAAAGCAATTTAAATGAAGTAAATTTTGAAGTGGGAGATTGTAGAAAAGGAATTAAAGGGAAAGAAGCATGGGTAAACTATGATAAAGAAAATAAGATTTTGGAAGCTAAAGTTTGGGTAAATTGCTGTGGGGTAAAAGTGAAAGTGGAAAGAGAAAATTTAACTTATAAAATTTTAGAGGAGCGATATGGTACCCTTTGTAAATGTATGTGCCAAAGAAAAGTGACAATTTATGATGTTCCCAAAGAAGCAAAAATTATCTTTTTGGACAAAGATGGAAATTCTTTCATTTTGACACCTTTGGCAGAATTTTGCGGCAGGTCAACTTACGGAAAATGCCAAAGCAACAAAGATTGCATTATTAGCGGTTGCTCTGGTCAAATTTGCCAATCAAAAAATGAAGAGCCAATAATAACTACTTGCGAATGGCTAGATTGTTATGACGCAAAAAAATTCAAAATTTCTTGCCAATGTCTTAATGGAAAATGCCAATGGGCAAAATGAAAAAATTTATGAGGTCGGCCCTTGCAAAAATTTAAGAATTTGTAACTTTTAAAATCTAATTAATGCCACTTGAAAAATATTGGGAAAAAAGGAAATTTGAGAAAACCCCCGAACCTAAAGGAGAAGTTAAATTTACTGGAAAAACAAGATTTGTCGTCCATGACCATTATGCAAAAAAAGCAGGACACCATCATGATTTTAGATTAGAAATGGAAGGTGTTTTGAAAAGTTGGGCAGTGAGAAAAGGAGTTCCTGAAATTGCAGGAAAAAAAGTATTGGCAGTCCAAGTTGAAGATCATCCCATAGATTACATTAATTTTAAAGGCGAAATTCCAGAAGGCGAATATGGGGCAGGAAAGGTTGAAATTTTCGATAAAGGAAATTACAAATTGATTGAAAAAACTGACAAAAAGATCGTTTTTGAGTTGAAAGGAAAAAAATTGAAAGGAAAATATGTTCTCTTGAAATTCAAAAAGCCAAACAAATGGCTCCTTTTTAAAACATCTTCTTGAACAAACTTTCAAAAAGATTGAAAATTTACAAAGTTTAACCTTGCGAGAACTTTTGTAATCATGATTAAAGCAGACCAAACTCTAAAACAAAGAGTAAAACAATTTATTGAAAAATGTCGATGTCAAACATCGACATTAATATTCAGATTTGCAGAGTTTGTAGAGCAACCAACGACGAATACGTTTTCATCATTGAAGTTGTTCATTCAAATTTGATCTTTATTTACTAAATAAAATACTTGACTAAATTTAGTTTTTTTGTTAAAATTAACTCAGTGAGAACTTGACAAATATAGTTGAAGTACTGTTTTGGTGTGTAGGAAGCTTGGCTGGATCTCTTGGGAGAAAAATAGGAACTTTGCTGTATGTTCAACCAAAGCAGTCGGAGGAAAGAGGTTTCTTTTTCTTCCAATGGGGGTTTAACAGAACAGTAATTACATTTAGCGGACGTATGTTGCGTCCGTATCCTCCATGGAACGAAGAAAAAATTAAATGGAGAGAGTTCGACGAAAAGAAGGGGAAAGAAGCAGGATTTCCCTATCCATTAGGGGAATTCCTGCAGGGCTCAAGCGATTTTCTTTGTTCTAAAGAAATAAACGAGGAAGAAATCCCTTCTGAAGTAAGAGAGTTCGTTGAAGCGACATGGCAGAAAGATGATGACAAATTAAAAAAATACGATATTTGGAGAATTGACGTGGAAAAGATAGAACTTTAATTTCTTTTTTCTATAAAATTCCCCTTTTTATTTTTCAAATTTTAATTCTTTGCGTTAAATCTTTTTTAAATTTAATCATAAAAATTGCAAGGTCAACCTTGCAATTTTTTGGAAAATTAGGCCATAATAAATGAAACTAGGTGTGAGAGCGCACCTGCAAAATGTAAAATGATAAAAAATGAAAAGAGGAATACTTCAAAAAATAAAAGAGATAGTTAAAGAAAGAATGGAAAGTGTAAGTCCTTCGCATGATTTTTCTCATGTAATGAGAGTTTATAATTTGTGTCTTTCCATTGCCAAAGAAGAAAAGGGAGTAGATTTGGAAGTTTTAAAAATTTCTGCTCTTTTGCATGACATTGGCAGAAGGAAAGAAGATTTAGATAAAACAGGAAAAATTGATCATGCAATTTTGAGCGCTAAAATGGCAGAGAAAATTTTAAAAGATTTGGGCTATCCAAAAGAAAAAATTAAAAAAATTAAACATTGTATTGAAACTCACCGATTTAAGGGAAAATTAAAACCAAAAACTATAGAGGCTAAGATTTTATTTGATGCCGATAAACTCGATGTTTGTGGAGCAATTGGGATTGCCAGATCGGCCTGTTGGATTGGGGAAAACAAAGCCAAAATATACTCAGATATTCCTTTGTCAAAATATATAAAAGAAAACATTGTAGGGGGCAAACTTCATGGCAGAATTATCGATCCTTCAAAGCATGCCTTAAACATTGAATACAAAATAAAGTTAAAAAATATTCAAAAAAGGCTTTTTACCAAAAAGGCAAAAGAAATTGCCAAAGGAAGAACAAAATTCATGAAACAATTTTTTGAAAGATTAGAAAAAGAAATTAAAGGAAAATTATAGAACTTCCAAAAGCTCAAATTTCAAAAAACACAAAGGTTAAACCTTGCAAATTGAAATTGGCAAATTTCTTTCTCCTTTGTAAAATAGATTAAAGGAAATGGCAAAACAAATTTTAATTTTCTATTTTATTTTATCTTCTATTTTCTTTTTTGCTTTTTTCTTTCTTTTCCTTTACCATTTTAAGAGATTTTTAATTGTAGAATCCCCAAAAGACAGAGAAATTTTGTTAATTTTCAAGATAGGTTCTCTTTTGATTTTTGGTCTAAATTTAATT
>CAYSYN010000053.1:0-4329 GCA_964435445.1 uncultured Candidatus Saccharibacteria bacterium | reverse complement strand
TTTGCTCTTCCTGAATTAAAAAATAAAAAAGGAGAGCTCACTAATGCTGTTTATGGGTTCTTATTAGTTCTTTTTAAATTGATAAAGGAATTGAAGCCAAAGTACTTGGCAGTTTGTTTTGATTTTCCTGCTCTTACTTTTAGACATAAAGAATTCAAAGAGTACAAAGCAACAAGACCTCCCACGCCAAAAGATTTGGTATCTCAAATTAAAAAATTAAAAGAAATTTTAAAATCTTTTTCAATTCCTTATTTTGAAATGCCAGGCTTTGAAGCTGATGATTTGATTGGTACCTTGGTCAAAAATTCTCCCAAAAACATAGAGAAAATTATTGCTACTGGGGATTTAGATACTCTTCAATTAGTTAGAAAAAACACAAAAGTTTATTTTTTACAGAGGGGAGTGAAAAAAGCTCAAATTTTTGATCCAGAAAAAGTGAAAGAAAAATATGGGGGTTTGAAACCTGAGCAAATTCCAGATTTTAAAGCCTTAGTAGGAGATACTTCAGATAACATACCTGGAATAGAGGGAATAGGTTCAAAAACAGCAATCAATTTACTTTCAAAATACAAAAACATAAAAGGAATTTTAAAAAACATTGAAAAAGATAAAGAACTGAAAGCAAAAATAAAAAAGAGAATTTTGGCAAATAAAGAAAAACTTCTTTTAAATTTGAAATTAGTAAAAATAAAAGAAAATCTTCCCTTAAAATTTGAATTTGACAAAATGAAATTCGGGAATTACAATGAAGAAACTGTAAGGGAAACTTTGGAAAAATACGGTTTTAAAAGTTTAATAAAAAGGTTGCCAGAGCTCAAAGAAAATAAAAATTTGACATTGTTTTAATGGATTTAAATAAAGTTTCAAAAATTTTTATCTATTTTTTGGTTTTCCTTTTGCCCATTTTCTTTCTTCCCTTTTTCCAAAATGTTTTAGATTTTCCAAAACAAATGCTTCTTTCCATTTTCATTTCTCTTTCTGCTCTCTTTTATTTAGCTCAAACTTTTAAAGAAGGAAAAATAAAAATTTTTTCCCATCCATTTAATATTATTTTAATTTTGCTTTTGCTTTCTTCTTTCTTCTCGCTTTTATTTTCAAAATCCAAATTCCAGAGCCTTTTTGGTATTCCCCTTTCTTTCTCTTCTTCTTTCTTTACTTTAACTTTTTTGACCATTTTTTTCTTCCTCTTGATCAACCTTTTTGGAAAAGAGGAAATTTTCAATTTACAAATTTGTTTTTCTCTTTCTCTCTTTCTCCTTTTGATTTTTTCTTTTTGTCAAATTTTTGGAAAATATATTTTACCTTTTAATTTCTCTCGCACCAAAACCTTTACTCTTTTGGGTACAGTTTATTCCCTTTCTACGCTTTTGGCTTGCTTTTTACCATTTTTTATTATTGCCTTTTCTCTTTCTGGAAAATTTTTAAAATTTTTCTTCCTCTTTTTTGTTCTTCTTTCTTTAATTTTTCTTTCCATCGTCAACCATTCAATTTCTTGGATTCTTTTAATTTTTGGTTGTGCTATTTTACTCTCCCTTCTTCTTATCAAAAGGAAGATTTTCAATTTCCAAGCTTTAATCCTTTGTGCTCTTTCTCTTTCTTTGGCTATTTTCTTTTTAACTTTAAATGTCAAAATCTTCCCCCTTATTCCCGAAGTTTTTCTTGATCAAAAAACAAGTTTTGAGATTGCTATAAAAAGCATTCAAGAGAGACCAGTTTTAGGGTCTGGACCAGCTACTTTCCTCTTTCAGTTTGCCAAGCATAAACCAAAATCGATCAATGAAACTCCCTTCTGGAATATTAGATTTGCCTTTCCTGCTTCTCGTTTCTTAGATTATCTTTCTACTCAAGGAATTTTGGGGACAATTTTATTTCTTTTGTTTTTACTTTCTCCAATTTACTTTTCTTTCAAAAAAGAATCCACTTTCGTCTTCCTTCCTTCTTTATTTTCTTTTATCCTCTTTCATTTCTTATATCCCCTTAACCTCACTCAACTTTTTGCCTATTTTTTGCTTTTATCATTTATTTTCAAACTCATTTATGAAAAAGAAAGGGAAATTGATTTTACCGGTGGGGAAAAATACTTTTCTCTCTTCTCTTCTTTCTCTCTCATTTTGATCTTTATTTTACTCCTCGGCAATTTAATCTTTACCTTTCAAGTTTTAACTGGAGAATTCTTTTACTTTAAAGGTGTTGAAAGTTGGCAAAGAGGCGATAGAGAAAAAGCCATCTCTTACTTGGAAAGAGCGCAAAGAATCAATCCAAGAATTACTCAATATTTAAGAGACCTTTCCCAACTTTATTTATCTAGAGCCACAGAGAAAATCCAGAAAGGGGAGAGAAATGTAGAAACAGATATTTTTGCCGCTTTGGATTTAGCTAAAAAGGCAACAGAAAAAGAAAAAGAAAACGTTCTCAATTGGTCAGTGAGAGCATTTACCTATCAAAGCTTATTAGGAATTGCGAGTGGAGCAGAGGATTGGGCGATAAAGTGCTGGCAAAAATCTATCGACCTGGAACCTCAAAATCCTTACTTTTGGACGCAAAAAGGAATTGTTCATTTGAGAAAGGGAATTTTAGGGCAAGAAAAAGAGAAAAATTTTGAGGAAGCAGAAAAATGCTTCCAAAGAGCGATTGAAGCAAAATCAGATTATGCTCCAGCTCACTTCCAAATGGCAATGCTCTATCAAGCAAAAGGAGAATTAGAAAAGGCAATCTCAAAATTGAAAGAAACAAAAACATTTGCTCCCTTCGACGTGGGCTTAGCTTTTCAATTAGGAGTGCTTTACTATCAAAAAGGGGATTATGAAAAAGCAAAAGAAGAATTGGAGTCAGCTGTCACTCAAAGCCCAAACTATGCTAACGCCCTTTACTTTTTGGGACTAACTTATGATAAACTGGGCGACAAAGAAAAAGCTTTGGAAAAATTTGAAAAAGTAGCAAAGTTAAATCCTGACGTAGAGGAAGTTAAAAAAATTATTGAAAATTTAAAGCAAGGAAAAGAAGCCTTGGAAGGAATTTTACAAAAAGTTCCTCCTCAAACTCCAATAGAAGAAAAACCTTCAGAAATTAAAGAATAAAAAAATCCGAAGAAAAAAATTTAAAAAAGACCTTCGGATTTTAAGAGCGCTTTTTATAGTAAATGGCTATTCCCACAGCTGCTGAGATTACTAAAATGATAATCGCGAGCAAAACAAGAATGTTTGTTTCTTTTTCCCAGACTGCTTCTATTATCAGGGGTCTTGTTACTTCCAATTCATATTGTGGATCACTAGAAACTATTTTCCCATTGATTTTCCATCCTTCGAACACCCATCTCGCGAAAAGATTTTCTTCAATGACAGTTGGGGCGACAGAGATTTTTACTCTTTCTCCCCGCTTGTACCACCCAGAACCTGTTATTTTTCCTTTCTCTGAGATTACTTTTACTTGGTACAAAGTATTCCATCTCCCAATTATTCTCATGGGGCATTGAACATTTAATGAGACAGAAGCCTCCCTGCTTATAAGATTTCCTTCTTCATCAAACCAGCCTTCAAATGTGTGTCTTGTAGCATTTCCATGCTCAATAGAGGTAGGTGTAACTTCAATAATTATTTTTTCTCCTTCTTTGTACCATCCGCTTCCTTTTGCTTCACCGTAGGGAGTTTCCACAATAATTTCATATTCTTTTTTCCATTCAACCCTCAAGAATCTTGGTCGGTCCATTTTAATTATAATTGTAGTTTTTCTAGATATAAGTCCTTTTTCATCATAAAAACCTTGGAATATTCCCCTTGACCGGTTACCAAAGTCCACCACTTTTGGAGCAGTGATGGTTAATTCCATGTCTTTCCTATACCATCCTTTTTCATCTGCCTCTCCATAAAGAGATATTACTCTAAGAAGGTATTGCAATTGATATTCAAAAGTCAGTTCTGCATCATCCCTCACTTGATAACTCTGCTCACATACCAACCTTTCTCCTTCGCTGATACCTACACTTGGTGTGACACTTATGGTATATGTCCTGTTTCCAGGAAGAAGATAAATAACTTTTCCTCCTTTTAATTCGTCTACCGATTGCCCATTGATAAATACTTGAATTTGAACACCTTCAGGCACGTTTATCCCTGTGATATTAACAATGTAAAAAAGATCTTCTCTGTAGGGTGGCACTGGGAAGTACCACCTTTTTCTGAACATCTCATAAACTTCAACTTCTTTACCAGTTGCTTTTGCCATCAGCCAAGTGAAAGCGGTGATATTGCTTATAGGAAAAGGTATTTCATCAATACCAATCGCTAATCTAAAGAATCTTTTTAAACAGTCAATACCATAAGTATCAACATA
>CAYSYN010000052.1:2757-4468 GCA_964435445.1 uncultured Candidatus Saccharibacteria bacterium | reverse complement strand
GCTTCGCTCCGCCCTGAACAATCGAGGTCGAGCCTCCAGCTCGGCAGGAGGTCGCCCGCTCTCTTCCAGTTTCAACTCTAAGAGGGCAAAGTTGGGATAATTTATCCTACATAACACTTAATTCTTACAAGATTTAATTCTAATTGGTAAGTAACCTGTTTCCAGTAATTTATTTTTGTTTCTGACGAAAGGCTGGGAGAAATAGAAATAAGAAACAGAAACAAAAATTATTTAAGATCATTAAATTTAACTTTACTATATGAAGGTATTCTACAAACAACAAATAGGAAAAATTTTGGAAAAGTTGGAAGAACCTTTTGATTTATCTATTTTAGGATCAGAAGAAGATATTAAAAAATTACAGAAAAAAATTGAAAAAGGAAAAGTTCGGAAAGCTTATGAATCAAGCAAGAAATATTTAGTTTATATGCTTTACTTGAAAGAATTAAAAAAAGAAAATTTTGAGAAAATGATAGATGATATATTAGAATACATTCACCAAACATATCTTCCCTTTGACTTAATCTTTCATGACAAAAACAAGAAAGAAATTATACTGACACACGATGGCGATGTTATAGAGAAATAATTTATTTTTTGAACATATCAAGGGTAGTTTGCCCATAAAAAGGTACATGCCCTAATGTTTTATACTTTACATATTTACCTCTTTGAATATCCCAACGTTGCAACTGCCACTCCGAAGCCACAAGTGGGGTTCCATGTAAAGGATGACTTTCTGAATAATGAGTATGGATAAAAAATCTTGTTTGATATATATCCTTTGGCTGTTTCATTATTACTCACCTCCTTTCATTTATGTTTTACCGAGTTGTTTGAAAAAAGTCAACTTACTTTCAGTACAACATTTAAATTAAGTTACTACTACGAAGTTAATATGGAAGAAAAATATTTGGAATATGAGAGTGGAGATAACAAAATTCCTTATTTACCACAGGTAAATTTAGAGGAACTGGTAAATGAAAAAGGAAATGCAAAGGAGAACAAAATTTTGGAGAAGATTTTTACTGACCGAGCAAAAATTCTGAAAGCAACTGTAAGAGAATTATTGAAAGAACTTACCTTGAGAGAAGAATTATACAGGAAAATTATGGACGAAATCGAGAACGATATTTGTAAAACTGAAACTTATCTTCACGAAATAAAAGAAAAAGTAGAAAGAAGTTATGAAGCAGATAAATTACAATTCGGGCGTAGAAGAACTCAGTTGGAAGCAAGAATTATAAAATTAGAGCAAGAAAAAAGGCAGGAAAAGAGAGAATTTTGGAGGGATATGGCATGGCTGAAGAAATACTTGCTTTCTGCTTTTGCCGACTACTGGGATCTTGTAAATAAAAGAAAGTTTCTTTTCTATGGTTAAAATGTATTTCCAAGAAGTGAGGAAATTATGTGAAAAATTAAAACCAGTAATTGGAGAAAAGGCAGATGTGTTGTGGTACATATATCTCACAGAAGATGAAAAAAGAAAGCCAATAATAGAAAATGAAATCCAAATTCTTGCAGAAAAATTTCTCAGAAATCAAGAAAATTCAATTCTTCTCGAGCCACCCCCAATAGAAAAAAGTGCTGGTCTTATCTATCTTGGTAATGTAGTGTACAATGAAAAAACACTTCATCCATTATTTCTTTCTCCACAAGATTTCTTGAGACAAGTAGGTATTTTTAGCATTACAGGACAGGGAAAAACTAA
>CAYSYN010000052.1:0-2657 GCA_964435445.1 uncultured Candidatus Saccharibacteria bacterium | reverse complement strand
AAGATTTCTTGAGACAAGTAGGTATTTTTAGCATTACAGGACAGGGAAAAACTAACACAGCTTTCCTTCTTGCATTACAACTCCTCAAATATGGTATACCTTTTCTCGTAATAGATTGGAAGAGAAGTTGGAGAAACTTACTAACTTACAAAGGAGAAATGCCTGGTCTGAATTTAAAATGTAAGCCTTTTTCTTTGCAAGATGTGAAAATTTTTACAGTTGGAAGGAAATCTGCTCCTTTTCTCTGGAACCCTTTCAGACCACCTCCAAATGTTGAACCAGTAATATGGATTAATACAATTTCCGAAGTGTTGGAGAAAAGTCATGTTTCAGGACCCGGTGTTGCTTATTTTTTCAGCAAGATTTACTCAAAATTATTCAAGAAATTCAGAAAATTCAAAAATTTCTATCCTAATTTTTTTGACGGCTTGTCAATGTTGCAAAAAATGAAAGTTTATGAAAGAGAATTAAAGTGGAAACAAACAGCTCTGCGTATTTTTCATACTTTCACTATAAACGGAATTGCAGAAAATTTCAATGCAAGAAATCCCTTGAAACTTGAGGAATTGTTGGAGAAACCTGTAATTATTGAACTCGATTTAGAGATGCCGAAGCCTCTACGTGTCTTTTTCACAGAAGTAATTTTGAGGTGGATCCATCTTTACAGACTTGGACAAGGCGAAACCGAGACTTTGCGTCATGTTTTGTTTCTGGAAGAAGTACATAATTTATTTCCGAAAACAAGAATAGAGAAAGAAAGTTATTCTTCTTTGGAAAATATTTATAGAGAGTTGAGGGGATTTGGTCAGGGCTTAGTTAGTATTACACAACATCCATCTTTGCTTCCTATTTATATTCTTGGAAATTGCCACACCCTTATTTTTCTTGGTTTGCAACACGAAAAGGATATCAAGGCTGCAAGACAAGCCTTGTTCTTGGACAAAGATGAAGAAGTATATTTTTCTAGGCTAAAAGTGGGAGAAGCTATTGTTAGAGTAAAAAATAGAATTGAACCGTGTCTTGTGAAAATACCATTAGTTGAAGTAAGGAAAGGCAAGGTTAAAGATGAGGATGTGGAGGAAAGAATGAGGAGCTATTTACAGAAATTAAAAGCTGAAAATAGTAAATTTAACAGTTTTAGACCTATTTACTCCGAAGATAATAATAGAGGAAAGAGGAGTAAATATAGCGATGCAGAAGAAAAGTTACTGCTTGACATCTTGAAATTTCCCACATCCAGTATTACCCAGAGATACAAGAGACTTGGATTGAACCCAAAGTATGGCAACTATTACAAAAATTTACTTGTAGAGAAAGAAATTATAGAGCCAGTAAGAATAATTACGAGGAAGGGATTTGTTGTTTTGTTCGAGATAACTGAGAAAGGGAAAGCTGTGTTGAGAGAGAAAGGCGTAAAAGTTATGGGAAATGAAAGTGTAATTCATAAATTTTGGAAAGAAAAAGTAGCTGAATATTACAGAAATTTGGGATTCAAAGTATTTGTTGAGAAAAAAGTAAATGGAACTCCAGATATAGTAGTTGAGGCTACGAAAAAAGTGGCAATTGAAATAGAAACAGGGAATTCTGATTTTCTTTCCAATATTTTTCAGAATTTGAAGAATGGGTTTGATGAAATTGTTATAGTTGCGACAGAAAAGGAAGTTGAAGAGAGAATAAGGAGAAAGTTAGCAGAATTAAAGTTAGAGAAAAGAATTAAAGTTACTAATGTTTTAGCTTTTGATATAACATAATCCTTGTTTAACTTCTCTAAAATTTTAGAATATGTTTTTCCATTATCTCCCTATGAAAATTTCTGATGTTTATTCCACACTTTCAGAAATTCGGTATTAACTTTTTAAATTCCCAGCTCCTAATTATTAAGAGATTTTGAAAAGTTAAAGGTTATAAAAATTTAGTAAATTGGAAGCTTGTTAAGGCTTCCTTTTGGTATTTACCACAAGAATAAAAAGAGAAAGATGTTCAATTACTAGGAAGTATAAACCATAGGAGCAGGGCTTCTTTTTCTGTCGGCCGGGGGATGTTTTGGGAAGTCCTGCTCCTTTTTCTTTTTAACAAGGAGTTGAGATGAAGATTTATTTGGTGAATGGTTTTTGAAGCAAGAGCAAGTAGTATTTTGAAGTAATAAGGATAGCAAAAGAAATAAGAATTTTGTAAAGAAAAAGGAGGTGAGATGTACAGCCCAAAAATAAAAGAAGACCTTATTCCACAACTTTACAAAATTGCTAAAGCCAAAAAAATTCCTATGACAAAACTCGTAAATGAAATTCTGAGCGAAGCAATAAAAAAAATACATGTAGAAAAAAGGGTTGTGAAAAGAAAAGTGGAAGTGAAAGAAGAAATTTTTGTGTTGAAAGAAAACAAGGAGGGCGAATATGGAGAGGAAAAGAGTAGAAGAAATTTTCAGAAAACTTGTAGACAATGATAACACATTTGATGCAAGATTTTGGCCAAACAAAGAGATAAGCAAGAACTCTCTGAAAATAATAAAAGATGTTAAGTATCCTGAAGATTTTGATATGTTTTGGTTTCACAACACAGCTGAATTGATAAAAGAAATTCTGGAGGAAATAGGCATAGAGGAATTTTGGGAAATATTTCATCCTTATGTGAGAAAAGGTTGTAAAGAAAAAGCTAAA
>CAYSYN010000051.1:0-4474 GCA_964435445.1 uncultured Candidatus Saccharibacteria bacterium | reverse complement strand
TTGGTGCCATCTTGATAGGGGAGAAAAGTTTTGGAAAAGGATCTGTTCAAAAGATAGAAAATTTAAGAGATGGTTCTTGCCTAAAAATTACTGTTGCTAAGTGGTTGACTCCAAAAGGTAAACAAATTTCTGAGATAGGTTTGAAACCTGACATTGAAGTGAAAATGGAAGAAAAAGATATTCAAGAAGGAAAAGATCCTCAATTAGATAAAGCTTTCGAAATTTTGAAAAATTTATGAAAGTAATTTTATTAAAAGATGTAGAAAAATTAGGAAAAAAATTTGAAATTAAAGAAGTAGCTGATGGATTCGCTAAAAACTTTCTTTTCCCCAAAAAATTGGCAAAACCTGCCACCAAAGAAAATTTAGAATGGTTAGAAAAAATGAAAAAGAAAATTGAAAAAAAAGCAGAAGAAGAATTAAAAAAAGTTCAAAAAATAGCCTCTGCCTTAGATGGTTTAGAATTGATTATTCCTTTGAAAGTAGGAAAAGAAGGGCAGGTTTTTGATTCCATTACCAAGCAAAAAATTCTGGAAAAATTAAAAGAGAAAGGACATGAAATAAAGAAAAATCAAATTTTGCTAGAAAAGCCAATAAAAGAACTTGGAGAGTTTCCAGTAAAAGTAAAACTTCCTCATAATCTAGAAGTAGAAATAAAAATTATTGCTGTTGAAGAAGTATGAGGAGGTTTATTTTTGTTGCCGGGGGTGTGATGTCTGGAATAGGAAAAGGAACAGCCACTGCCTCCATTGGCTTAATTTTAAAATCTAAAGGATTTTCTGTTACTCCCATGAAAATTGATCCTTATTTAAACGTTGATGCTGGAACGATGAATCCCCTAGAACACGGGGAGGTTTTTGTTACTAAAGATGGCATTGAGACAGATCAAGATATCGGAATTTATGAGAGATTTTTAGACCAAGAACTAACAAAAGAAAATTATATGACTTCAGGTCAAGTTTACTTTTCTGTCATTCAAAAAGAAAGAAATTTCCAATTTGGAGGAAAATGCGTAGAAGTGATTCCCCACGTAACAAACGAAATAATTTCGAGAATTGAAAATCTGGGAAAAATAAAAAAAGCAGACTTTGTTTTGGTTGAAATAGGAGGAACGGTAGGAGAATATCAAAACGCTCTTTTTCTAGAAGCTGCCAGACAAATGAAACTTAAGAGTCCAAAAAGAGTTTTATTTATTTTAGTTTCTTTTGTTCCTCTTCCTAGGATGCTAGGGGAAATGAAAACAAAACCTACTCAGATTGCAGCCAGACTTTTAAACGAAATGGGAATCCAAGCTAATTTCATTTTGGGAAGAGCCATTTTACCTTTAGATGAACCAAGGAAAAGAAAAATTTCTTTATTTTGTAATGTAAAAAAAGAAAATGTTATTTCAGCTCCGGATGTAAAAATAATCTATGAAATTCCTTTAAATTTTGAAAAAGAAAATTTGGGAAATAAAATTTTAAAAGAGTTTGGATTGAAAGAAAGAAAAAGCAATTTGGAAGAATGGAAAAAATTAATTGAAAAAATTAAAAAATCCAAAAAAAGATTAAAAATTGGAATTTGCGGAAAATATTTTAAAACAGGAAAATTTGTTTTGATGGATTCTTACATTTCAGTCATTGAAGCAATAAAACATGCTTGTTGGTACTTTAAAAGAGAACCTGAAATTGTTTGGTTAGACGCTGAGAATTTTGAGAAAAATCCAAAAGATTTAAAAAAATTGGATCAATTTTCTGGAATTATTGTGCCAGGTGGTTTTGGAAAACGTGGGATTGAAGGAAAAATAAAAGTAATTGAATTTTGTAGAAAGAAAAAAATTCCCTTTTTGGGTCTCTGTCTTGGAATGCAACTAGCTTGCGTTGAATTTGCAAGAAATATTTTGGGGTGGAAAGGGGCTCATTCGACCGAATTTAAAAAGACAAAATATCCAGTAATTGATATTTTGCCAGAGCAAAAAATTTTATTGCGAGAAAAAAAATATGGGGGGACGATGAGATTGGGAGAATATGCTTGCAAAATCAAAAGAAAAACTTTAGCCTTTAAAGCTTACAGAAAAAATTTAGTTTTCGAAAGACATCGCCATCGCTACGAATTTAACAATAAATTCAAAGAATATTTCGAAAAGAAAGGAATGGTCTTTTCTGGAGAAAATCCCCAAAGAAATTTAGTAGAAATTATAGAATTAAAAAATCATCCTTTCTTTCTAGCCACACAATTTCATCCAGAATTTAAATCTCGTCCTTTAAAGCCCCACCCTTTATTTTTGGAATTTATTAGAGCAGCAATAAAATGCAAGTAGTCATTGTTGGAGCAGGAATTGTGGGTTTGTATTTAGCTTCAAAATTGGCAAAAAAAAGCAAAGTTTTTTTATTTGAGAAAAAAGAAAAAGTTGGGGGGAAAGCCTGTTCAGCTTTATATTCAGAGAGAATTTTTAGTTTTTTGCCAGATATCAAAAAATTTGCAAAAAACAAAATAGAATTCTGTCTCATAAATTTTCCCAAAAAGAGAATTAAAATTGACTTTAAAAAAAATTTTTTTGTTTTTGACCGGCAAAAAATTGAAAAACATCTTCTTTTGGAAGCAAAAAAAGCAAAAGCAAAAATTAGTTTCAGAAAGAGAGTGGGGGAGAGGGAGATTGAAGAATTTTTAAAAAATTTTGACAGGTTAATAGGTTGTGATGGGGCAAACTCTATTGTGAGGAAATTTTTAAAAGTAAAAAAAGCAAATTTTTATCTTGGAATTCAGGGTTTTTTGAAAAAGAAAGATTTTTCCAATTTTGTTGAAGTTTGGCCAACAAAAGAAGGATTTTTGTGGAAGATTCCTCGGGGAAAAGAAATAGAATATGGAATAATAGAGAGGGCAAATAGAGCAAGAAGGATTTTTGAAAGCTTCAAACAAAAACAAAAAATAGAAATAGAAAAAATAAATTGTGCTCCTATTTTAGAAGATTTTTTTGTTCCAGAAAATGAAAAAATTACCCTTTGTGGGGAAGCAGCAGGTTTAGTAAAGCCATGGAGTGGGGGAGGGGTAATATGGGGACTAATATCAGCTAATATTTTGCTCAAAACTTTCCCTGATTTTCTAGCTTACCAAAAAGAAATAAAAAAGAAATTTTCAAAACAAATTTTTCTCTCAAAAGTAGCTAAAAAAATAGTTTATTTTTTGGGTTTTAAATTTCCCAAGTTTTTATTTTCAGAATACAGAATCGATGGAGACTTCATTCTTTCAAAGGATGGTATTTTTTAAATACTTTTTCTGCGAATTTTTGAGAAGCTCTGACATACTTTGTGGTCGTATTTAGAGATTCATGACCTAAAAGAATTTGAATAGCAGCAGGCGACGCTCCGCTTTCTGCTAAATAGGTAGCAAAGCCTCTGCGAATTCCGTGGGCGGTGATCGGAAAACTAAGGCCTAAAAGCTCTCTATATTTTTTAATTTTCATTTGGAGGTAATTGGGAGAGATTTTTTTCTCTTTCTTTTTTGCATTTTTCCCTCTATAAGGCAAAAATAAATAAGGGGAAGCAGATTTTCCTCTAACTTCTAAATATTTTTGAACCCATTTTTGAGCTCGCGGTGTTAGATAAACGAACCTTTCTTTTTTACCTTTTCCCCGAATGAAAATCCTTCCCTCTCTATCCATATCTGTAATCTTTATGTTTAATAGCTCAGAAATTCTCACGCCTGTTGAAAAAAGTGTTTCTAGCATTGCTCTATTTCTAATGGCTACTATTTCATCTTTTTCAAATTTGGTAGGGGCCTCTATCAGTTTCACTATTTCTTGAAATTCTCCTACTTTTAAAAGTTTTTTCTCTGTTTTTAAAAGAGAAATTGCATTCGGGGGAACAGGAATTTTAAAATCAATACTTACTAAAAATTTTAAGTAAGACCTTAAACTAGAAAGCATTCGATTGATTGAGTAGCTAGAAAGCCTTTTTTGTCCCAAAACATTTTTTGGCGTTTTTCTGTCTTTTGAAGTGAGGTAAGCTTTATAATTCAAAATTGTTTTTTTATTTACCTTTTGAAAAGGAGTGTTAATTTCTTTTAAAAAATTTTCAAACACTTTGAGATCTCTTTCGTAATTGTAAATCGTTTCTTCTGAAAAATTTTTTGTTTGGAGATCCAACAGAAAATCATCTAAGTGAGGAAGGGCTATTTTTTTTGAAGTTTTTACTTTTTTTTCTTTCATTGAGCGTAAGGGATATTATACTCAATTTCATATTAATTTTTCCTCGCTTTTTGTCAAGTCAAAAATGTCCTCCCCTCTTAATATTGTGTAAATTATTTTTTAATAATCTTAATTCCTAATTCTTATTGTCAAGAATTCTTTAAAATCTTTTTTGCCTCTTTTATTCTCTCTATTGTTTTTTCTTTTCCTAAAATTTCTGCAATGTCAAAGGGAGGAGCTGAAGCTTCTTTTCCTGTCAAAGCTACTCTAAATGGCCATAGCAAAAAGCCTCTATCTCCAGGCTCCCTTC
>CAYSYN010000050.1:0-4536 GCA_964435445.1 uncultured Candidatus Saccharibacteria bacterium | reverse complement strand
TTTTAAAAAGGGGAATAAAATCTACTTTCAAACTTTTGCAAAGGAATTTTTGGATTTTCTTTTTAAACGTTTTTGTCTTTTCTCTGGCTTTATTTTTATTTTCTTTCTTCTTACTTTTTGAAAAAACAAGCTGTGTTTTAATTTCTAAGATAGAAGAAAAAGCAGATGTTTCAGTTTACTTTAAAGAAGAAGTGCCAGAAGAAGAGATTTTGAAATTAAAAGAAGAATTATCAAAAAAAGAAGGGATAGAAAAAGTTACATTTATTTCTAAAGAAGAAGCTTTAGCTGAATTTTCAAAAAGACACAAAGAAAATCCTGTTTTAATGGAAGCTTTAAAAGAAGTAGGAAACCCATTTTTAGCTTCTTTGAGCGTTAAAGTTAAAGACCCAAATTATTTCCAAAAAATTTTAAAGTTCTTGGAAGAAAAAGATGAAATCTTAGAAAAAGTGGATTATTTCCAGAGAAAACCTATTATTGAAAAAATATTCTCTTTTACTAAGACTTTGAAAAAGGGTCTTTTAATTTCTCTCTTTTTCCTTTTCTTTTTTGCTTGCGCTATTATCTTTGTTACCACTCAGCTATCTCTTTTAGCTTTTAAAGAAGAAATTGAAATTCAAAAATTAGTTGGAGCTTCAGATTTGACAATTTCTTTACCATTTTTGATCCAAAACCTCTTTGTCATTTTTCTTTCTTCTTTTATCTCTCTTTCTCTTTTGGGTATCATCTCCTTTTTTGTTTCTCCTAAAATTGAAATTCTCTTTCCAGAATTGAACCTTTTTGCTATTTTTAAAGATCATTTTATTTTCTTTTTTATTTCTTCTGTAGTATTGGCCAGCTTCTTTGGGCTTTTCTCAAGTTTCTTTGCGATCAAAAGATATTTGAAAATTTGAAGTTGCGGGGTGGTGTAAGGGTAGCACGCCAGCCTCTGGAGCTGGAAATGCTGGTTCGAATCCAGCCCCCGCAGCAAATTTTCTTGAAATTGATTTTTCAAAGTGGTAAAACAAAATCTATGGAAAAGATTGAAGAAGAAATTTTAAAAGAAGTTTTTCCCAAAAGAGAAAAAGAAAAATACCACATAAAATATGATTTTGGTCTTTTAATTGTTATTGGGGGATCAGATTTTTATTCAGGATCTCCTGCTTTAAATGCTTTGGCTGCTTTTAGGTCTGGCATTGGGATGGTGAGAATTTTAGCTCCAAAAAGAGCAGCAGACATTATAGCTTCTTTTTCTCCAAATTTAGCTGCTTTTCCTTTAGAAGGTGAAAGACTGAACAAAAATCATTTACCCATTTTGAGGGAAATGACAGAGATAGCAAAAAAAGTAGCTTACGGAAATGTAGCTGGCGTTATTGGAGGAGGGTTGGGAAGGTCTGAAGAAACTTTAGAAGCAGTAGCAGAATATCTAAAAGAAGTTGACATTCCTTTTGTCATTGATGCTGATGCCATTCATGCGGTAGCTAAAGTACCCCAAATTTTATCTCAAAAAAAATTTATTCTTACCCCCCACAGTTACGAATTTTATGTTTTGACAGGAAAAAGAATCTCTTTGGAAATGCCTTTAGAAGAGAAAATTTCTTTAATTAAAGGAGAGGCCGAAAGATTAAAGACAATTATTCTCTTTAAAGGAATGCCAGATATTATTTCTGATGGAAAAAAAGTTTATTTAAATTATACTGGCACCTCATATATGGCAGTGGGAGGAACAGGAGATACTTTAGCTGGAATTTGTGGAGCTCTTTTGGCAAAGAAAATAGAACCTCTAAAAGCAGCGATGGGGGCAGCCTATTTAAATGGAAAAGCAGGAGAAATAGCAGCAGAAAGATTCAAAGATGGATTGACAGCAACAGATGTCATTGAAGCTATTCCAGAAGTTTTAAAAAGAATATGAAAGAATACGATTTAATCATCATTGGAGGAGGTCCTGCTGGAATTACAGCAGGAATTTACGCTCAAAGACAAAAATTAAAAACGCTTTTAATTACCAAAGAATTTGGGGGCCAAATTTCTAGAAAAGCAGTAAAGATTGAGAATTATCCAGGTTTTTTGGCAATTTCTGGCCAAGAATTAATTGAAAAACTAGTCAATCATTTAAAGAAATATCCCATAGAAATTGAATTAGATGAAGTAACCACGGTGGAAAAAAAAGAAGAAAAATTTTTCGTTAGAACAAAAAGCAAAAAAGAATTTGTTTCAAAAGCATTAATTGTTGCTTCAGGAGCTGATCCCAGACCCCTTGAAATTCCAGGAGAAAAAGAATTTTTAGGAAAAGGTGTAAGTTACTGTCCAACTTGCGATGCACCCTTTTTTAAAGATAAAGTAGTAGCTGTTATTGGAGGAGGAAACGCCGGATTTGAAACTGCCATTTTCTTGGCAAATTACGCAAAAAAAGTTTACATTTTAGAATTTTCAGATAAAGTAAAAGCAGACAAAGAAAATCAAGAGAGAGCTGAAAAGACAGGAAAGGTTGAGATTATTTTGAATGCAAGAGCAAAGGAAATTAAAGGAAAAGATTTTGTTGAAGGTTTAATTTTTGAAGATAGAATTTCCAAAAAAAATATTGAACTTAAAGTAGAGGGAGTTCTAATCCAAATTGGAAACATACCTGCCACTTCTTTTGTTAAAGGCTTGGTCGATTTTTCAGAAAGGGATGAAATTTTAGTCAATTTTGAAACTTTGGAAACGAAAGTTCCTGGGCTCTTTGCGGCTGGAGATTGTAATATAGGAAAGTACAGGCAAATTATTATTGCTTGTGGAGAAGGAGCAAAAGCTGCTCTGGCTGCCTACGATTATTTGAGGAAAATTGGGGCTTTATGAAACCTAAAATAAAGAAGGTTTTAGCTGAAGAAATTTTAGATTCTCGCGGAAACCCTACAGTAAAGGTAAAGATTTTTACTAATTTTGGCTCTTTTTCAGCTTCTGTTCCTTCTGGTGCTTCGAGGGGAAAGCATGAGGCTTTAGAGTTGAGAGATGGTAAAAAGAGATATTTTGGAAAAGGAGTTTTGAAAGCAGTAAAAAATGTTAACGAAATAATATCGAAAGCAATTTTGGGAAAAGATCCAAGAAAGCAAAAAGAGATTGATCAAATTTTAATAGAACTGGACGGGACAAAAAATAAATCAAGATTGGGCGCAAACAGCATTTGCCCTGTTTCTCTAGCTTGCTGCAAAGCAGGAGCTAAAGTAAAGAATTTGCCCCTCTGGAAATATATTAATACCACGTTTTTCAAGATCGCAAAAAATATAAGAGTGCCAAGACCTGCTTTCAATGTCATTAATGGGGGAGTGCATGCTGGGAATGATTTAGATTTTCAAGAATTCATGGTGTGTCCAAAAGCAAAATCTTTTTCAAAAAATTTACAAATTGGAACTGAAATTTATCATCTGTTGAAGAAGATTTTAATGAAAAAATTTGGGAAATTGGCTATCAATGTTGGAGATGAGGGAGGATTTGCTCCTCCTTTAAAGAAACCAGAAGAAGCAATTGAAATTATTTTGGAAACTGCCAAAAAACTAAATTATTTAAAAAAAATTTCTGTTTTTTTAGATGTTGCTGCCTCCCAATTTTTTAAAAAAAGAAAATATCAAACAAATTTTGGCATTCTTTCGGGGAAAGAATTGGCAAAATATTATTTAAATTTAATTAAAAAATATCCCATAGAAAGCATTGAAGATCCTTTTTCAGAAGATGATTTTGAAAGTTGGCACCATTTTAAAAAAATGACCAAAATTCAAATTGTAGGAGACGATTTGCTAGTAACCAATGTTGAAAGAATAAAATTGGCAAAGGAAAAAGATCTTTGTAATGCTATCTTAATTAAAATAAATCAAATTGGGACAGTAACTGAAGCTGTAGAAGCTGTGAAATTAGCAAGGTCTTTTGGTTGGAAAATAATGGTTTCTCATAGATCTGGGGAAACGACAGATGATTTTGCGGCAGATTTTGCTGTAGGAACTTTTGCAGACTTTGTCAAATTTGGAGCCCCAGCTAGGGGAGAGAGAGTGGTAAAGTACAACAGGCTTTTGGAGATTGAAAAAGAAATAAAAGAATGAGGAAGTTAAAGCATAAAATTTTGTTAATTGTTTTAGATGGATTAGCTGACGAACCTCATCCTTCTTTCAAAAACAAAACTCCTTTGGAATTAGCTAAAACCAAAAATTTGGACTTTTTAGCTAGAGAAGGAATTTGCGGCCAAGTTATTCCTTGGGTTAAAAAAGGAAAATTACCCACTTCAGAAGATACTCACTTGGCAATTTTTGGTTACGATCCTGAAAAAACCAATCCTGGGAGAGGGGTTTTGGAAGCCTTGGGAATTGGAGAAAGAGTAGAAAAAGACAAAATATTTTTTAGGGGGAATTTTGCTACTGTTGATGAGAATTTAATCATCATTGATAGGAGAGCCCAAAGAATAGAAAAAACAGAAAATCTAATTTCTGCCTTAAATAAAATAAAGGTTAAAGGGGCGAAAATAAAAGTGAAAAAATCCTTTGGTCATAGAATCGTTTTAATTTTAAAAGGAAAAAATTTATCTGCCAAGGT
>CAYSYN010000049.1:0-4634 GCA_964435445.1 uncultured Candidatus Saccharibacteria bacterium | reverse complement strand
AGTAGCGGGAATTCATTATAAACTTTTAAGAGGAATATCTATAGGATATGGTTTTGCAGGAATAATTGTAGCTTGGTTAGCAAATCTTGATCCCTTAGAAAGTATTTTTTGGGCCTTCTTTGTGGCATTACTCTTTGTTGGAGGAGACGCTATCCAGATCTCATTTGAACTTCCTTTTGGGGTAATTGACATATTCAATGGGATATTGCTTATTTCTATTTTGGCTGCTAAAGTAATCTTGCAGAGGTGGAAGAAAAAATGATAGCAGAGGAAATTTTAGAAATGGTAGTCAGAAGCTCAATTGCTCTCTTGTTAGCAACTTTGGGAGAGATAATCACAGAAAGAAGTGGAATTTTAAATCTAGGAATAGAAGGAATGATGGCTGTGGGAGCAGCGAGTGCTTTCTTTGTTACTTTCTACACTCAAAATCCTTTTTTAGGGATAATAGCAGCGATTTTTTCATCAAGCGCTTTGGCTTTTCTGCACGCAATTTATTCTATAAAATTGAAGCAAAATCAAATTCTCTCTGGACTGGCTATTTCGATGTTAGGTTGTGGGTTGAGCGTAGTGATAGGAAGAGACTTGGTGGGATTCCCATTGGAAAAAAGACTTTCTTCAATTCCAATTCCTTACTTAAGCGACCTGCCATTCATTAAAGTTTTCTTTAACCAAGACCCTATAGTTTACTTTGCTTTCATTGCCATACCTCTACTTTGGTTTTTACTTTTCAAGACAAGATGGGGAATAATTATTAGAGTTGTTGGAGAAGAACCAGCATTTGCAGATCTTTGCGGAATCAATGTCTTCAAAGTTCGCTATCTCTGCACTCTTTTTGGAGGAGCAATGTCAGGTTTGGCAGGAGCTTATTTATCTTTAAGCTACACACCGGCTTGGGTTGAAGGGATGACAATGGGGCAAGGATGGATTGCTTTAGCTTTAGTTATTTTCTCTGCTTGGAATCCACTCTATGCACTTTGCGTGTATATTTTTGGGATGATAAGAGCAGTCCAGTATTATCTGCAACCTTTGGGTATTCCAGTACCCTTCCTAATGATGCTTCCTTATATTTCCACCATTTTTGCTTTAATTATCTACTCCCATCCAAAACTAAGAAATATTTTCGAAGTTCCCAGCTCTTTAGCTCAACCTTATGAAAGAGAAAAAACCTGAAAGGTATTTTTTACCTTTCTTTTTTTATATTGAAGCTGGGAAGAAAATGAAATAGAATAAAAATATGGAGGATTTAAGGAAAATCAGACTTAAAAAATTAAAAATAATAAAAAACGCTTTAATTTCGCCTTATCCTCTAAAAACAAAGAGAACCCATTCTATTTTGGAAGCTCTAGAAAATTTTAAAAAACTAGCTAAAGAGAAAAAAGAAATATTTTTGGTGGGAAGAATTAGAGCAATGAGAATTCATGGGGCTTTGACTTTTTTAGACTTTGAAGATGGTACAGGAAAAATTCAAGCCCTTTTGGCCAAAAACAAATTAGGAGAAAAAGCTTATCAATTCTTTCTAGATACTTTTGATGTAGGAGATTTTATCCAAATTAGAGGCATTCTTTTTAAAACAAAAAAAGGAGAAAAAACGATTGAAGCTAAAGATTATAAAATGTTAGCTAAGAGTTTGAGGGCTTTGCCTGAAAAATGGCACGGTTTAAAGGATGTGGAGGAAAGATACAGAAAGAGATATTTGGATTTAATTTTTAATAAAGAAGTTAAAGAAAAGTTTATTTTGAGGTCAAAAATTATTACAGAAATTAGAAAATTTTTAGAAAAAGAAGGATTTTTAGAGGTTGAAACTCCAATTTTGCAGCCAATTTATGGGGGAGCAAGGGCAAGGCCCTTTAAAACCCATTTGAATGCTTTAGATTTAGACTTATATTTGAGAATTTCTCCTGAACTATATTTAAAAAGACTTTTGGTGGGAGGATTTGAGAAAGTTTTTGAAATTGGAAAGTGTTTTAGAAATGAAGGTGTTGATAGATTTCACAATCCAGATTTTACTATGCTTGAATTTTACTGGGCTTTTGCAGATTACAAACAGTTAATGAAATTAACAGAAAAAATGCTGTCTTCTGTCGTAAAAAAACTTTTCAAAAAGACAAAAATTGAGTACCAAGGAAAAAAAATAGATTTTAAAACTCCTTGGCCAAGAGTCGAATTTGATGCACTTTTTAAAAGGGAAAGAATAGATTATGACACTTTAAACCGAGAAGCGCTTTTAAAGAAAGCAAAAGAGATGGGGTTAGAAATTGAAGAGACAGCTCCCAAATTTGAAATTGCAGATCAAATTTTCAAAAAGAAAATAAGACCAAAAATTTGGCACCCCACTTTTGTTATCCATTATCCTTTAGGATTCCAACCTTTAGCAAAATCTTTAGAAAAAAATCCAAAAAGATTAGCTAATTTTCAATTGATTGTGGCAGGCACAGAACTAGTTAATGCCTTTTCAGAACTGAACGATCCAATAGAACAAAGAAAGCGCTTTGAAGAGCAAGAGAAACTTTTCAAAAGAGGGTTTGAGGAAGCTCATAGATTAGATGAAGATTTTTTAGAAGCTCTCGAATACGGAATGCCACCTGCTGCAGGTTTTGGGATGGGGCTTGATAGGTTAGTGATGATTTTGACAAATTCTTATTCTTTAAGAGAAGTAATTTTGTTTCCCACTATGAGGCCAAAAGAAGGGTCTTGACATAAATTTTTACTTGAAATATCATTTAAAAAAATGAATTCTCAGGTGAAAATTAATTTAAAAAAGAAAAACAAAAAATCCCCTCTGTAGGGAAGGGGCTGGTTTAGTTTAAAAATTTTTAAAAACTAGCCCCTTCCTCTGGAGGGGATTTTTGTTTGAACATTCACAAAAGTAAGAAATTAGAAGAAATCGAAATAGTCGATCCTAAAGGAACGAAATGGTGCCATATTGAAGTAGCCAAAGTAATTGCCAAATGGATAGAGCCTGAAAGTGAACCTAAAAGCGAAAAAGGTTTGTCAAACATGTTGCCCCAAAGTCCAGAGAAGATTCTTGAGCAAATGGAAAAAGGACTTACTCTTTTAGCTATTTTCAGGGAAAAAGTGGTAGGACACGTCACTCTCTGGGAGTATAACGTTGATGGTTTTGGAGAGCTAGGGAGTTTAATTGTCGACCCCCAGTTTCGAGGACGGGGCATTGGAACTGCCCTGTGCAAAGCTTTATCTCAAAGATTTCCTTCGATTTTTCTCATCGCAACAGTGAAAACAAAACGCGCAAAACACGTTCTAGAAAAAGTAGGCTTTAAAGTCGTTCCTTTTGATCAATTAAAAAAAATCTCAGAATCAGCTTGGAGAGAATGTTGTATTTGCATTTTTCCACCAGAAAAGTGTCCTTTAAGGGATAAACCATTGAATTCTCAAAATCCTCAAAAACTGACTGGCTGTCTCTTACTAATCCGAAAACCGCACCTTAAATAAAGCACCTTCTTTTTTTTCTTTTTTTTACTTTCTTGACATCTTCTTTTATTTTGATAACTAAAAAATAAAGGCGATGAAGGAGGCTTTCCCCTCTGGAGCCGATGGGGAAAACGCGAAGCCCTTTTAAAAGGGCAGGCGCGATTAACCCATCCGGGTCCGCCCGTTACAGCGGTGGTCCTCCCTCAGGGAGGCAGAGGGATGCGTGGCAACACGCATCTAAAACAGGGTGGCACCGCGGGTAAAACTCGCCCCTGAAAAAGGATTTGGCGAGTTTTATTTTCATCTTTTTTATGAAAATGAAAAGAAAAAAACGACATTTTAGTGTAGATGGATATGACATTGTTGTTTTCGATTGTGACAGTGTTTTAACAAAGATCGAAGGTATAGACCATTTAGCTAAAAAATACGGAAAAGAAAAAGAGATTTTAAGATTAACCAAAATGGCTATGGAAGGGAAAATAGATTTTGAGAAAATTTTTCCAGAAAGATTGAATCTAATTAAACCAAAAAGGAAAGATTTAGACTGGCTAGCTGAAGAATACATCAAATACCAATTAGAAGATGCAAAAGAAGTAATAAAAATTCTTCAATCTTTCGAGAAAAGAGTTTTTATCGTTACTGGAAGTTACCAAAGAGCAGTTGAAAAATTTGCTTTCTATCTTGGAATTCCAAGAGAAAATGTTTTTGCGGTGGATTTGAAATTTGGTAAAAGCGAAGATTATTTGGGCTTTAATGACAAAAACCCTTTAGTGAAAAATAAAGGAAAAAAAAAGATTTTGGAGAAATTAGCAAGGTTGGGAAAAGTTCTTTTTGTAGGAGATGGGGTTACAGACTTGGAAGCCAAAGAGGCAGTAGATTTATTTGTAGGTTTTGGCGGAGTAGTTGCAAGAGAGATCGTTCAAAAAAAATCTGATATTTTTATTAACATTCCTAGTTTAAAACCTATTATCACTTTAGCTTTGGGTTTTAAAGGTCGTTCATTAAGAACTTAAAAAGTGTTATCATAAGAATATGCTTGATATTAAATTTATTCGCCAAAATCCCGAAAAAGTAAAAGAAGGGTGCAAAAAGAAAGGAGTAGACATTAACATTGATGAGCTTTTAGAAATTGACAAAAAAAGAAGAGAAATTTTGAAAAAAATAGAAGAAATTAGAGCTCAAAAAAATAAAGCTTCAAAAGAAAT
>CAYSYN010000048.1:0-4693 GCA_964435445.1 uncultured Candidatus Saccharibacteria bacterium | reverse complement strand
AAATAGGGATTGGAATGGAAGGCAGCAGTAACATATCCTGCTTTTTTTAAAACTTCGCTTATTAAAATTCTTGGTCTTTCTATGTTTCCTGGTCCATGATAGTCTAAAGGATAAGTTGAAGTTAAAATGGAAGGGAAAGAATAAGGGGTGCTAGAACCTACAGAAAAAGCATTTTTGAAAACTAAGCTTTCTTTGGCTAAAGCGTCAATGTTTGGGGTAATGTTTCTTTCGTATCCAAAAATACCTAATCTATCAGCCCTTAAAGAATCTATGGTGATTAAAATTAAGTTTTTTTGGTTCATTTTTGAATGATTTTGCCAACAGCTATTATCTCTCCTCTTTCTTTTAAAACAATTTTATTTAAAGTGGTTTTGTATTTTGTTTCAAAAGTTAAAGGTTCTTTGAGAGAAACCTTACAAAAACTAGTTTCTTTTTCTTTAATTTTTTTTGGTTTTAAAATTTCAGCTTCTATCTTTGCTGTTCCACATTCTAAAATTAATTTTTTAGCTTTGGGTTCTTTTAGCCAAAAAATTTCGCTCAAAATTGAGTTTGAAACTTTCAATCTAAAATCAAGAGAAGCTAAAATGCTTCCCCTTTTTAAAGGAATTTTTTCTTTCAAAATAATTCCTACGCTCTCTCCTGCTTTAGCTTCAAAAACTCTTTCTCCCCCATCGCTTATTGTTTCAATTGTAACTTCTTTTTTTTCTGGAAAGAGCAAAACTTTCTCTCCTTCTTTTATTTTTCCTGTTTCTACTCTTCCTACCAAAATTTTTTCCCCGTCTTTCTCATAAACATCTTGAACCACAAAAGAAAAAGGAAGTTTTTCGAGAGAAAGAGGAGGTTTTAATTTTTCCAAGTATTCAAGAACGTTCAAACCTTCATACCAAAGCATATTTTGCGATTTTTGACAAACATTATCTCCTTTGAGAGCAGAAATTGGCAAAAATTTTGTTTTTTTTGATGAATATCCCAATTTTTTCAAAATTTTTTTTGCCTCTTTTACTATTTTTTCAAAATTTTCTTTTTTGTAATTTACTTTGTCCATTTTGTTCACTACCACTCCCAATCTTTCTATTCCCAAAATTTTGGCAATTTCCAAGTGCAAAATTGTTTGCTTTTTAATTCCTTCATCAACAGCAACAATTAACAAGGCTGATTTTGCCTTTGAAGCTCCAGTTAACATTTGAGCGATCAATTCTCTGTGCCCTGGCACATCGATTAACAAATAATTTTTGTTTTTCCCTTTGATTAAAACAGTTGTTGTATCAAAAGTCATTTCCATTTCTCTTTCCTCTTTAAAAGAATCTACCAAATGAGCTAGCTCAAATTCTTTTCCCAAAGCTTTGTCTGCTTCTTTTATCTCTTTTATCTTTCTTTCTTTTATCGTTTTTGTATCTAACAAAAGTCTACCAATTAAGGTAGACTTTCCATGATCTTTTTCTCCGATTAAAACAATGGGAATTTCTTGCATAATTTTATATATAATCTAATTTTAAGTAAGCCAAGTGTTAAGCAAGGTCCAAATTCCCAAACTTGCTACCAGAACTCCTAAAACCAATCTTAATTTCTTTTCTGACTTAAATTTTGCCGTAAAGAAAGGTCCAATTAAAGCTCCAATTAGAGAGCCAACAGTGAGGGACAAAACAAAACTCCAACTTTGAATCCCTTGTGTAAAAAGGTAAATTAAAAAACCAGTAATACAAATTGGTGCTTCGGCTAAAGTAGTAACCCCTATTGAACTCTTCCCGTTCCTTCCTGAAATTATTTGACCTGAAGTGACTACCGGACCAAAACCCCCACCAGAAATTCCTTTGTTAAAAGCACTTAATATTCCTATTCCAATTATTTTTTTCCAAGAAAATTTGAAAGTAGCTCCAGAAAGAAGAATTGTCCCCATTATCAAAACTAATATCCCAATATAAGTTTTCAAGATATTTTTGGGAATGTTTATCGCAACTAAAGCAGCAAAAATTGTGGCAACGATTCCCAAACTGGTAATGCATAAAGTCACTTTAAAATCTGGAGTTGTTCCTCGATTGAAAGCCTCTTTATAGCCCAACTTCGCTAACCTTTCTCTGATATATTGAAAGTTGGTGCTTTTAAAAGAGAAATCAACATTTTTCTTGTAATGGTGAATTATGCCAGCGGTTAATCCTCCTATTGCCTGAGAAAACAAAATCGCAGGTACTACTAAAAGTGGATTGAAACCGGCGATAATTAAGAGGGGGGAAAGAATAGTACCATAAAGCATTCCTAAGCTACTGTCAATAAACTCACAAATTATAGCAGCAATGATCAGACCTAAAATTGTTGTGATTGTAAGTTCCATAAGCTACTCGATTTTTTGTCTATTTCCAATAAGGCTCGTTTTCTCCATTAAAAAATTAAAGGAGTGGTGAAAAGAAGGAGTAGAATACTCATGTAACCCAACTCCCTTAATCTCTGCATGACATATTCTTTTTCTTTATCTAAAGCCCTTCCTACTCTTTCTGGCAAATCTGTCTTTTTCAATTCTTCAATAATTTCATCTACTGTTTTTGCGTTTGAGGGAATGGGAACGGTGACTTCCTTGTAACCTAAAGAGCGATATCTTTTTCCATTTTTTGCAAAGTAAAGTGGGTTTACAGGAATATTTTTTTCTTTAATGTAGCACCAGACATCCAATTCTGTCCAATGCAAAAGGGGGTGTACTCTCACATGAGAAGCTTCTTTAAAATCTGAAATGTGATCGAAAATTTCAGGAGGTTGACTTTTGAAATTCCATCTGAAATCTTTCGTTCTTGGTGAAAAATACCTCTCTTTTGCCCTGATTCCGTGCTCATCTCTTCTAATTGAAACAATTAAAGCATCAATTTTGTTCTCTTTGATAAATTTTTTGAGAGCCTCAGCTTTGTTCAACCCTTCTGTCGTCCCTGAAATTTCATCTTTTTCGTGTTTTACTGGAACTCTAATTAAATTTATGTTCCATTCTTTTTTTACCCTATCCATAAATTGATAAGTTTCCTCAAAATCGTGGCCAGAATCTAAATGAACGGCGGGAAAAGGTATTTTTCCAAAAAATGCTCTTTTGATCAAATACAAGCAAGTGGTAGAATCTTTTCCCCCACTCCACAAAACAGCAATTCTTTTAAACTTTGCTTTAGCTTCTCTTAAAATGTAAATGCTTTTTTGTTCCAATTTTCTCAAATGAGAATCCATATGAACTAATTATACTAAATTTTTTTAAGAAATCCAGCTTTTGATAGCTTTTTCGTAACGAGGAAAGGTTCCTGTATCCATCCATTTTCCTCTAAATTTAAATCCAGCTAACTTTCCTTCTTTAGCTAATTTGGGAAAGAGATCTTTTTCTAGCATCAAAAATTTTGGGCCTGGATGATAATGAAAAATTTGGGAAGAAAAGAGATATAAACCTGCGTTAATGAAATTGGAGGGAGGATTTTTTGGTTTTTCTAAAAATTTTTTTACTAGACCATTTTCGCAAACAACCACTCCATAATCTCTTGGATTTGTAACTTTTACTAAAGCGATAGTTGCCAAAGCATTAATTTTTTGATGAAATTTTGCCATTTTCTCCAAATCAATTTTTTTTAATTCGTCCCCGTTTGTAAGGAAAAAAGGAGAGTTTCCAATCCATTCTTTAAGATAAAAAAGACCTCCCATTGTCCCTAAAGGTTTTTTCTCTTGAACGAAAAGAAATTTCTTTTTGGGATAAAATCTTTTTCTCCACCATTCAAATTCTTCTTTAAATTTTTGATTAATTAAAATAGCTATTTTTTCAATTTTGTATTGAAAGAAAAGATCAACAAGATAGTTTATTACAGGTTTACCTTTTACTGGAAGGAGAGGTTTTGGAATTTCAAGAGTGATAGGATAGAGCCTTGTTCCTTTTCCCCCGGCTAAAATAACTCCTTTAAAATTTTTCATAGAAATTTATAAAAAAACCCTCTTTAAAAGTCAAAATTTTGAAATTAATTCATTGAATGTTAAATTTAAAGAATGGAAAAAAAGGAATTTTTAGAAAAATTTGAAAGGATTTTAAAAGTAGATTTAACATATGTGATCAAAGGAAGCTTTTGGTGGATTTTTGGAAGGGTTTTTTCTTTTTTGTCTTTGTTTATTTTATTTTCTGTCTTTGCTCACTTTGTTTCAAAAGAAACTTTTGGCTCATATCAGTACGTAATTTCAACTGCTGGCATTTTATCCCTTTTTGCTCTTCCAGGCTTAGACACTGCTTTTGTAAGAGCAGTAGCTAGAGGTTTTGAGAAAAGTTTTTTTCCAGTATTCAAAGAAAAAATTAAATTTGGAATGGTGGGCTCTTTGATCTCCCTTTTGATTTCTCTTTGGTATTTTTTTCAAAAAAATATCAATTTGGGAATATCTTTTTTGATCGTCTCAGTTTTTTTGCCTTTTCTTTGTGCTTTCAATCTCTATTTAGCTTTTTGGCAAGGAAAAAAAAGATTTGATTTGCAAAATCAATATTTTGTTTTTCAAAATTTTTTGGCTGTTTTTTTGTTAATTTTGGTCATTTTCTTTGCTAGAGAAAATTTAATTTTCATTTTGTTAGCTTATTATTTCAGTTTCACTTTCACAGAGGCAATTTTTTGGGTAAAAACTTTAAAAAGAATTGAGAAAAACTTTGATTTTCAATTATCTGAAGAAATAAAAGAGACGGTCTCTTTTGGTAAGCATTTAA
>CAYSYN010000047.1:0-4789 GCA_964435445.1 uncultured Candidatus Saccharibacteria bacterium | reverse complement strand
CCAGAATTCAGAAGATATTGGTGGAGATGCTGGAGATTTCCTTGGTTGCCAAGGGGATGGTGGGCTATGCCTTGGCTTTATTCTTTTGAAACAAAGGAAGAAGAAAAGGAATTTTTGAAAGAAAATTTAAACGCTCTAAGAGAAGAAATAAAAGAAATTGAAAAAAGATTAAAAGAGCTAGAAAAAGAAAAATAAATGAAAGAAAAAATAGCTTTTTTGTCAATTTTTGCCAATTTCTTTTTGGCAACGATTAAAATTTTGGCAGGATATTTTTCTTATTCTGCTGCTGTTTTAGCTGAGGGTTTTCATTCTTTAGCTGACATTTTCTCTTCTTTGATTTCCTATTTTGGTATTAAAATGGCAAAAAAACCTGCTGACGAGAAACATCCTTACGGACATTTTAAATTTGAAGTTTTAGCTGGTTTTTTAATTACCTTAATACTTCTTGGTACAGGAATTTATATTCTTTGGGAAAGCTGGGAAAAATTTCAAAATCCTGTTCCTCTTTTCTTTCCCAAACTAGCTCTATTCACTATGGCCCTTTCTGCCTTGATTAATGAATTGATGGCAAGATTGAAAATTTATTATGGGAAAAAGGAAAACTCTGTTGCTCTAATTTCAGACGGCTTGCATTCGAGAGTGGACGTTCTCTCTTCTTTAGCCATTTTTGTAGGTTTGGTTTTCTCTCGAAAATATTTGTTTTTGGATCCTCTTTTGGCTTTCTTAGTGGGCATTTATGTAGTAAGAGAAGCTTTTTCTTTGGGAAAAGAAGCTGTAGATTCTTTATTAGATGTTTCAGCGCCTCCAGAAATAGAAAATAAAATAAAAGAAATTTGCTACTCCCAGAAGGTAAAACTTTCTCATTTGAAAACTCAAAAAAAAGGTTCTGTTTTTACCGCTAACTTGGAAATTGAATTGCCAAAAGATTTGAGCGTTGATCAAGCTGAAAAAATTGCTCAAAGCTTAAGAGAAAAATTAATGGCAGAGATTAAAAATTTAGTTTATGTAGCAATCCAAATTAAAAGCCACGAAGCTGAAACTAGTTTTTATCGTCCAGTTCCTACTTTTGGTATGCCAATTTATGGTCGAGGTTTTGGTTGGAGAGGAGGAAGAGGGTGGAGAAGGAGAGGAAGATTTGGGGGGCCGGGTGGTTTTTGTGTTTGTCCAAATTGCAACTATAAAATTCCCCACCAAAGAGGGGTACCTTGCGCTTCTCTAATTTGTCCACGTTGTAAAATTCCTCTCCAAAGAAGATTATGATTGAGTTTTACATAAAAACAATAAAACAAAGAAAAATTAAAAAAATTCCAAATTTTGAAAAAGGCTGTTTAATTTATGTCAAAGAACCTACCTTAGAAGAAGTAGAAAATTTAAGCAAAAATTTTTCCTTAGATAAAAGCTTGCTCAAAGACGCTCTAGACCCAAACGAAATTCCCAGAATAGAGACAAAGGATGAGGTAAGATATATTTTTCTTCGAGCTCCCCTCCAAGAAGAAAAAACAATTACTACTGTTCCCTTTCTTTTTATTATCGCTCCTCAATTTTGTCTTTTAATGGCTCAAAAGAAAATTCCTTTTTTGGAAAAGTTTTTATTCACTCAAGAAGAATTTTATACCACCCAAAAACTAAAATTTTTTCTTCAAATTCTATCTGCTGTAGGAAACAAATATGAATTTTTTGTTCTCAAGATTAGCAAAAGAATAAGGAGCTTGGGTTTGAGCATTAAAGAAGTGGAGGAAAAGGACATTTTTCAACTTCTAAATTTCGAAATGATCTTTCAAGATTTTACTATTTCTCTCTCCAACCTCAAAGCTCTCTTTTCCAAACTTCTTTATTTGGAAAAATTAGATTTCTACCCGGAAGACAAAGAGTTAATCAATGATATCTTGCTTCAAATTGATGAATTACAAAGCATTATGGTGTCTAATCTTAAAAATATCATTCATATTAGAGAAATTCACGAAATTGTTTTATCTAACAAAATTAACCAAGCAATGAAGCTTTTAACGGCTTTAACGGTGATCGTAGCTATCCCTACTATAATTGCTAGTTTTTATGGAATGAATGTTCATCTTCCTTTAGCGAAAAACCCTTTTTCTTTTTGGATTTTGCTGCTTGTTACAATTGTTTTTGTAGCAATTTTGGTTTATATTTTTAGAAGGAAAAAATGGTTTTAATTCTATGAAATTAGCCATTCCTTCAAAAGGAAAGAATTTAGAAGCTGAAATTTCTGAAATTTTTGCCAGAGCCCCTTTCTTTCTTTTCGTTGAAATTGAGGAAGGGGAAATAAAAAAGGTTGAAGAATGGGAAAATCAGTTTTTAAATCAATTGAGTGGGGTGGGAATGGTAGTTGGACAATTTCTCGGAGAAAAAAAGATAGACATTGTCATTGTCAAAAATATTGGTCCTAGAGCTTCTGAAGTTTTGAAGGGCTTGGGAATTAAAATTTTCAGGGGGGAAGGAAAAATAAGAGATATTTTGCAAAAATTTATCGAAGGAAAACTAAAAGAAATTGAATGAAAATAGCCTTTCCCACAAACGAGAAAAAAGGATTGGAAAGCAAAGTAGCTTTTCATTTTGGGAGAGCAAAGTTCTTTTTAATTTTCGATACAAAAAAGAGAGACTTTCAAATTTTGAAAAATCCAGAAGTTTTTGGAGGGGAAAAATTGCCCCCTGACTTTTTGAAAGATCACAAAATAGAAGCTGTTGTTGTTTTTGGTTTGGGACAGAAAGCTGTTGAAAAATTCAAAAATTATAAAATAGAAATGTTTAAGGCAGAAGAAGGGACAATAAAGGAAAATCTGGAAAAATTTGAAAACAAAGAATTGAAAAAATTGCTAAAGAAATGAAAGGAGTCTATGCTTTAGTTATAGAGGTGAAAAAAGATATTAAAGAAAAAATTGGTTCTTTGGGGAAATTGGATTTTCCAAAAGGAACTTATGTTTATTTTGGTTCTGGACAAAAAAACGTTTTTGAGAGAATAAAAAGACATTTTTTAAAAGAAAAAAAGAAATTTTGGCACATAGATTATTTGCTTTCAAACAAATTTGTGAAAATTAAAAAAGCTCTTTACAAAAAAGGAGAAAAATCAAATGAGTGTGAAATGGCAAAATTTACAAAAAAATTTGCTTTTCCTATTTTAGATTTTGGTTGTTCAGATTGCCATTGTCCTTCTCATCTTTTTAGAATTAAAAATGAAAAGCAAATTTTACTTCTTAAAAGGTCAAAAAATTTATCAACTTTAAAAAATGGCCCTAATTTCTTCAGTAGAAAAAGAAAAAGTTCCTCAAACAATAAGGGAAATTTACGAAAAATTTGAAAAGCAAGGACAGAAAATACCAGAATGGGTTAAGGTGATGGCTCACAGACCAGAGATTTTGAAAGAATTTTTCGAACTATTTAAAGTCATTATGGGACCTGGAACTATAGATCAATTATTGAAATGGAAGATAGCTTTGGTAGTTTCTAGAACTTTAAAGTGTCCTTTTTGCGTTGATGTTTCAAAAAAGATGCTGAAAAAATTAGGAGCTACAGAAGAAATAATCTCCAAAATTGAAAGCTTTAATACAGAAGAAAAAGAAATTCTTTCTCTTGTCAAAGATGTCACTTTGGATGGGCATTTGGACAATCCACAATTGTTTCAGAAATTGAAAGAGAAATTCTCTGAAGAGCAAATTGTAGAAATCATTTCTGTTATGTGTTTTTTCAACTATATTAACAGGTTTAACAATACTTTGGCTATATTGCCAGAGTAATATGAAAAAACAAATTTTTATTTTTTTGCTTTTTATCTTTCTTTTGTTGCCTTTCCAAAAAATTTTTGGAAGCGATTATTTTTGTTTGGTTTATTTTACATTCATTGGTTGCCCAAATTGTGCTGTTACTGATCCTATCGTTTTGAGCCAATGGACAAAAAAATACCCAAATTTGGTTGTTATTGAATACGGATGGAAGAGCGGTGATTGGCAAAACCCAAATTCAAAATTTTTTGGGGAATACGCGACAGTTTATAAAACTCAAGCTGCCGTCCCTCAAATTATCATTAACAAAAGCAATATTAAACTAGGAAGAATTGAAGTTCCAAAGGCAGAAAAAGATATTAAAGAAAGAAAATTTAATTTCTGTCCTCTAATTGACAAATCAATTTCTTTTGAAAAACTCAATTTAAAAGAACTTCCAGCTCTTCCGAAGATTTGGGCAAATGGAAGAATTTTAATTAGATTAAGCGAAAATGAGTGGCTTTTCCAATGGAATGGAGAAAATCCTCCAAAAACAATTGGTAAAGAAGAATTCACTCAAGAAGAGTTAAAAGAACTTCTTTTTACTGAAAATCTTTTTGACAAGTTGACAAATAAAGTATTTGACATTGTAGAACCTCAAAAGGTTGAATTTTCAGGAAGCATCTTTCCTTCAAGTTATGGCTTTGTTCCTTATGTTAAATTCGAAAATGCTATAAAGATAAATCTTTCAGAAAAAATACCGATAGCTGAGGAAGAAAAGGTAAAAGAAGAAAAAAAGCCAGGATTTGAAGAGGAAATTGCTCCAAAACTTGAACAAGAAATTGAACTTCCTCTTATTGGAAAAATAAGAACCGAAAAATTTTCATTACCCATTTTAACTTTTTTAATTGCCATAGCCGATGGATTTAATCCTTGTGCCTTTTTTGTTTTAACTTTTCTTTTAGCTGCTTTAATTGGTTTAGCTGGAGCAAGAAGAAAGATTCTTTTAGTGGGAGGTATTTTTATATTTTTCTCTGCTCTTTTTTACTTTTTGTTTATGTCAGTTTTGC
>CAYSYN010000046.1:0-4831 GCA_964435445.1 uncultured Candidatus Saccharibacteria bacterium | reverse complement strand
AGAGCAAAAGCCTTCCCAGAAGGCTTCACAACCTGATTTTGTCATTACTTGTTTAGCAAATTCTCTAAAGTTTTTAATTACTTCTTGACATTCTTTTTTTGAGTTTCCTTTATCAAGACAAGCTTGATAGACTTGTTTTTCTGAAGAAACTTGTTGTTGGACGCAATCTTCAATTGACATTTCCATTCCTTGTTTTTTCCAAACGGGAACAACAATTTGACAATATTTTTGATAGAATTTTTCTGGACTTTCAAAAGTTTCTTTCTTTTCTTCAACTTTTTTCTCTTTTTCTGGCAATTTTTCAGCGATTTCAATTTCTTTATCACCTATTAAGTAAGAACCTTCTGGAAAAAGTGAAGGAAGGTAATTGTTGAAAATTTCTACTTCAGATTCTGGAGATGAAAAGTATTCTTGATAAAGTTTTTTGTTTTTTAAGAGAGAAAACTCAACTTGTTCTTTTTGGACAGAATCAATTTTCAAATTTAAAGTGTAGTCTATGGTTTTATTTTGTTTTTTGATTTCTTTTGCTAAAGAATTCATGGTCTCTGCCAGATTGTAAATTGCAATTAAATTTCCAGCACTCTTTAAACCCTCTTTTTTCAATTCAACAAAAGCTAAAACATTAGTTATTACTCCCAAATTTTCTTGAGCTTGAGAGAAAGCTGTTTGCCATTTTCTATTGTCAACAATTTCAGCTCCTTTTTCTCCAATGGCTAAAACCAAATCTGCACCTTCAATAGATAAAGTGAGCATTCCAACACCTTTTGCTAAAATTGATTTTGCAGCTAAAACTTCTCCCCCAGAAAGGATTACCCCTCCTGCAGCTACTGTTAAAAAGGAAATGTCTTTAACTTCTTTTGAAATTTTTGCCATTTTTTCGTGAAATTTCGCTTTGTTCTCATATTCTTTAGCTTCAGTTTGATACAAATCTTCCAAAATTTTTTGAGCTTGCCTAGCTGACAAATTAAAAGTTTCAATAACGCTTTTTATCTTTTCTCCTCGGGGAGCTTTTTCTGCTGTCATTTTGACACCTTCTCTGAAGATATTTTCTAACTCTTTTTCTAAAACTTCTTTGGGAATGCCTAATTCAACTTCTTCAGCTGCAAAAACTGGCAAAATGAAACTTTCTTTTTGAGATTGCTTTTTTAAGTTCTCTAAAAATTTTTTACTTTCTTTTTCTAATTTCTCCCATTGAGTTTTATTTTCTTCAATAAATTTTTTCCAATTCTCAAAAGAAACTTTTTCTGGATTGACATTTAAAATAGCTGAAAAAAGATAGACAGCATCAGCATAATTTTGGAGCAAATTTTTTAATTTTAAAATTTCTTTTTCTTCTTTGCTCTTTGAAAAGAAAAAGTAAAAAGAAAGGCAAAGCAAGACAATTAAAATAAAAAGAAAAAGTATTTTTTTCATTAAAATTTAAAGTAAAAAAATTAATAAGTAAGCTTAAGCTATTTGAAATTTGGTGTCAAGGTTTAATTTGTCTAACTGAAGAAAAAAGTTTGAAACCTCTCTTTCTTTAATCGTTCAAAGAATTTTTATCAATTAAAGTGAGAAGAATATAGAATCTCCAGATAAATTTACTCTTTTGTTCTCCTTTTTAGAACCACTCTCAAAACAAGAAAAATTACAATGGCAGTAACTAAAATGAAAATTAGAATACTTTCTGGCCAATAAAAGGCTTTTGTTATATTCCCTTGAGCATCAATAATATAGCGACCAGAGGTATCAAAAGAACTGGTGCTGACATTAATTTCTAATTCTTTTGTGGGGCTTACTTTATATAAAATTCCTTTTTTTAAACGAATGTTAACCTTTTCTTCTGGTTTGAGAAAGAAGACAACAACGTTTTTGTTGTTGGGCACAGGATAAAAGTAATCACCCTTGGTTTTTAAAGAAGCAATTTTCCCATACACCACTAAAAGAGAGAGGTTGTTTTTTAAGAGAGCAGAAATAGCTTCTTTGTCTAGGTTGAGTAGACTTTCTCTAATAATTTCTTGAGGCGTGACATCGCTTGGAATGTACGACATTCTAGTAACCACGATAAAATCCATGAAAAATGGTCCGTTTAATATCTCTCCTTCAGATGAAATGACAGGAAACTTAGCAGCATCAACGCTAAAAAGATCTTTATATGGGAATACGTTATCATAAACTAAAAGTAGCTTATAATCATTAGATTGAGCCACTCCCACTCCAACAACTGCGTGTCCTGGTGCTTTAGAAAGAGGACAATAAGAAATAATAGCAGGTTTCCCCTCTCTTAAACTTTCTTTTAAAAGAGATAATTCTTCTTTTGTAACTTCTTCTTTTGTTTTCAAATGGGTGAGAATTAAAATTTTCTTTGAAGTAGCTCGAGCTATACATTTGAAAAAGCAAGTTGTTTTCTGATCTCGCCTGATAACATTCTCTAATGTATCCTCAGCTTCCACTATTCCTATCCCTCTCACTGTGACAGGATATTTTATTTTGTCGTCTTTCTTTAGAAAATAAGGGAGTTTATCTGCCTTATATACGTTTTCATACAATAGCACATTACTAATGGACATTCCACAACAATATCCTGCGCTTTCTGCATCCTCCCAATTTGGGAATCTATAAGCTTGTTTATTTAAAGCATACGGAACCTTTTCCGAAACTTTATAGATTGTGACCGGAGTTTCAATAGTTATTGGTTCTCTAAAGAAGTTACAATTTGTCCAGATCGTTCCTAAAAGAAAAGATCCCTCAAGGGAAGAAAGAACAAAACTACCTTGAGCCACTTTTCCTTTAAAAGAAACGGTTAGTATCTCTTTTTCTTTAGATTTTAAGAGATAAATCAATGTTAAAGGGTGGTTTTTATCCTCTGAACAAATTTTGTTTAGTTCTTCTGAAGGAGAAATTATAATTTTTCCATCTTTTAAATTTGAAAATTGAAGGTTGTTTTGATTTTCAACAATCCATTTTTTTATTTCCTTAGAATTAATATCTTTTAAAAAGGTGGTAACGTAGATTTTTCTATTGAGAGGAAGCTCACCTTTATCATATTTGAAATTCTGGTTTAAATCTTGATAGAAAAAAAGGGTAATCTCTGTTAGGGGCCCCTCTTTTCTTTCTTCTAATGTTTCTAAAAGATTCAAGAGCTTTAAAGAAAAATAGACAATTTTTTTGACGAGATCATAATTTTTTTCTAAATATTGCTTTGCCTGAATAGCAACCGGACGGAAATCTTCTAACTGAGAAAGGAAATCTAAAAAATTAAAAACATAATGCATACTCCTTTCTGTTATAATTTCTAAATCTTGAGAAGAATGATAAAGAGATTCTTCTGCTAGACAATAAGAGAAAAGAAGAAATTGAAGTTCTACAACAAAGAAGAAGAAAATAAGTATTTTCTTGCCAAAATGTATAGGAGTCCCTCTTCTCATTTCAATTGGTTATATTTTATATATTAAATTTCTCTGCGAATTGACCGATTAGAGGAAGAGGTTTTTTCTTTCCTGAAACTACATTTACAATTCCCAAGATCGTAAAAACTATCCAGAAAATCCACAAAATTGCCCCTGCTATCCAACCGAGAATTGGTATCCAAGCAACAAAAGGAGTGACTATTTCGGCTAAAAAGAGAACCAAGCCTTGTTTTACATGATATCTCACAAACTCATCTTTCTTTTCCACAAGCAAAGGAACCAAAACTAAAATTCCAAGATAGCTAAAAATAGCAATCAAATTGGGCTTTTTTTCCTCTTGAGGTTGAGGTGAAGGTGAAGTTTGAGGTTGTTCCATAATTTTTTAGTTTTTTCGACCTTTAATTTAAAATCTACAAAAATCTTTCAAAGCTTAGAAAAATTTATCATATCAAGGTTTTTATGTCAATTTAAATTTCTTTGATCATAATAATCTCATCTACAAACTTTCCTTATAATTAATTTCTCTCACTTTCATCTTCTTTCCCTTAAAAATTTTTATTATCATTTTTGCTTTTTTCTCCTGTATTCTCGCCAATTAGCTGCTGCTTTTGGAGCTAACTTTTCCAATTCCAGGAGGATTTTAGCTTCAATTTCAGCTGTAAAAATTTCCTCTTTTCCTTTTAAAAATTCCATTAAGTTTGAAAAAACTTTTTCTACAATTTCCTTTTTTTCTTTTTCGTCAAGATCTGTTTCTGAAAGAGCAGCTAAAATGGTTTTTTTAATTTTTTCAGGATCGAAAGCCTCCCTTTTTCCTCCTTTTTTGAAAACTTCTTTTATCATTTTTTTGATTTTAAATAATCTGTTTGAGCTTCAAAAATGACTTGTTTGACAATATCAGGATCTGGAATTTGATAGAAAGTAAATTGGCCCCTTTCCCCTGCTGTTTGAATGGTAATGTCTCCAAAATGAAAAATGGCAGGGAAAAGACCTTTGATAGAAACTGTAATGTCTTGAATTTTATCTAAAGTCAAGCTTGAAATTTTCATGTTGAAAAAGGTTTTCAATTCTGCGTGGATTATTCTTTGATTGGTAACAATCCAAAGATCAAAATAGTAATTAATAAAAACAAGCCAAATTAAAATCCAAAAAAATGTCAAAATTTGAGAGAGGAAAAATAAAATGAGAAATTTCAATTTTAAACTGGAAAGTATAGGGAAAACTTTTAAAAGAAATTTTGGCCAAAAAAATTCAAAATAGAGCAATATATAGAAAATGGAAAGCAAAAGGAGGAGGAAAATTGCTAAAACAGGAGATAATCTTGAATACAAAGCAAATTTATGAAAATAATTCTTGGAGAGCAGAAAAAGGGTGAAAAGGTATGCGTGGTGTAATAAAAATCGGTGACTACTATCTAGTGAAACTACAAAACATATCTGGAAGAC
>CAYSYN010000045.1:0-4863 GCA_964435445.1 uncultured Candidatus Saccharibacteria bacterium | reverse complement strand
AAGTATTCATTAATAATTTTAGATGAAAAAAATTCTTTTTGTAAAGTGGAAAAGTAGTGTTTTTCTCAATTGAATCCCAAAGTTGCTCACCCAGGAGTTGCTTACCCAGGGTAAGCAACCCAGTTGCTTACCCTGGGTAAGCAATTGCGTACCATGGGTAAGCAATTGATTGCTTATTTCGTCCATTGGCATCGATGGTGAAGACATCGACACTCAAGATTAAATTTTTTTGAATCATAGCAGTCAAGCCATTGACAAGTGGTAACAATTGGTTTTTCAAATTTTGACTGGCAAACTTGGTTTGAGCAGCCAGCTTTTTGGCAATCATTATCAGTTTGGCATCTTCCATAAGTTGAGAAACCACAAAACTTGAGAGTTGGTGCTAAAACAAAAAGATTGTTATCTTTATCAATGAAAATCACTTCGGCTTTTTCAGGAATATCAAAAATGGTAACTTTTCTTTGACACATGCATCGACAAAGCTCTCCGTATTGCTTTTCCAAAATTTTATAGGTCAAATTTTCTCTTTTTACTTCTACTTCAACTCCGCAACAATTTACCCAAACCTGGGCTGTTAAAATTCTTTTTTCTTTATCATAGTCATAACTAAACGGTCTTTTTCCTTTCATTCCTAGCTGACACTCCTCTACTTTATAATTCACTTTTTCTTCAAAGCTTGGAAAAGAAGAAGAAGGCTCTTGCTTTTTTTGAGAAATCAAAAAAGTTCCAAGAGTTAAAGCAGAAATAAAAATAAAGGAAAAGATAATAAAAGTTAAAAATTTCTTGCTAATGCCTAATAGCATTTTTGAAAAGTTTTTATTTTCATCTTAGGGTCATTTTATAAGATAGAAACCAAAAAGTCAATTTAATGAAAAAATGCCACCGGAGGCGGTGGCATTGGTTTAAATTTTTGAAATTTTTTAAGTGCTTTTTAAGAAGCTTGATGGAAAAGGGTGGTAAGCTCAGCTAAAGAGGAAAGTAAAACCATTTGTTGAACAATGCTTTCGGTGTTTTTAGATTCAAATTTATAACCTTCCAGTTTTTCAGAAAATGGAGAAAATTGAGAAGGGAAAATTCCACAAAATTTTCCTGCGATACCAAAACTCACAAAAATTTTTCCTTCTTCATCAACTTCTGCTTTGAAAACTTTTGAATCCGTCTCAGAAGGTTTTGCCATTTTTAGATAAGCTTTTTTCATTGCTTTCTCTATTCTTTTTTTCAGAAACTCAACTCTGGGATGATTTTTCAAAAACCTAGCCAACTCGTTTCCAACCTCACCTTCTATGGGTGCTCCCTGAGAATATGGAGAGGAAGAGAGAGAAAGATTTACTATCAGTGGCTGAGGAAAAGAAGATTTTTTATCTTTTAAAGGGAAATCAGTATAGAGGTTAAGAATTAAAGTAATAACCATCAAAGAAGCAGAAATAGCGAGAGGTTCTTCAATCTCGATTTCAATCTCTTTTCCGGTTCCGCGGCACCGAAAGCATTCTTTCCCATCCCTTTTCCCTGACCCTTTGCAATAAAAACACTCTTCTTCAGTAAATTTTATTGTCTCGGGATAAGGAATAAACCATTTCCCAAATTCTTCTTCTTCTCCTTGATAGGGAAGCACTCCTCCAAATCCTAAATTTTCTTCTTCCCCAATCTTGAATTTTTCTCTTACTATTTTATTCCCTAAAAGCTCTTTCCTAAGAAATTTTACTACATTCCATTCTTCAGGAAGTGTGCTCACTCTTTTGAGAAAACTTTCAAGATAACCTTTTTTAATTTTCAAAATGATTCCATCTTCGTGAGAAATGAACCCATACCAACAAGGTAAATGGTTTCTTAAAATGCTAATTGTAATCATTAGTTCACCTCCTTTTTAATTTTTTAAATTTCTGGTTTTTTATAATATCAATTTGCTTGGCTTTTTCAAGATTTTAGATTTAATTTTTTGAGAATAATGACCAAATTGATAATTAAAAATCTCTTTTTTAATCGGACCAAAAAGGACCATATAAAATTCAGCCATCACATATTTTAAATAAGTCGGAATTCGTCCATCTTTTTCAAATCTTCTGGAAGAGGTAAAAATTTTTTGGTTTAAAATTCCAAATTTTGCTTTAAATTTTCTGGCTTTTCTGACATAAAAATGATCTTCGGCAAATTTGACTTCTTCATCAAAGCCATTTATTTTTTGATGGATTTTTCTTTTCACTAAAATCGCACCGCAAGTGGCATGGGGAAGAAAATCTTGGGTAAGCTTTGAATAAAGATTGTAAAATTGATAGAAAAATTTATCAATTCTTTTTTCAGGAATGATATAAAAAGACGCAACATCTAACTTTTTTTGATAAAATTCTTTGAGGCTTTTCTTTAAAAAATTTTTTTCTGGTAAAATGAGATCAGCATCTAAAAATAAAAAAATTTTCCCCTTGGCAACCGCCGCCCCTCTGTTTCTCCCAACCGCTGGGGCGCCGCCAAGCGTTACCTGAGCCCCGAAATTTTTAGCAATTTTTAAAGTATCATCAGATGAACCAGCATCAGCAATGATGACTTCATAAGAAAAATCTACCTTTTGATCTTGAAGCGATTTTAAAAGATTAGGCAGATATTTTTCTTCATTTAAAGTCGGGACAATGACACTTAAAAACATAATTTAAATTAGCTAAAAAGCTTTTTTGCTTCTTCCCAGAAATAAGGTTTGTCTTTTAACTTTTTTTGATACCACCACTCGGCTCCCCAGAAGTAAAACTTTTCAATGCCAGTTTTTTTGGCAAAATCAACAATTTCTAAAAATTTTTTTAGATTCATGCTCTTTTCCTCTTCTTCTTCAGGAAGATAATAAAGCAAAGTCGGACCCCAAGGTTCAGCTTGAAGCTCAACACAAATTATATCTTTTTTGAAAATTTTTTTAATAAGATTGGCTTTTCTTTGATAAAAAATTGGCGGGAAAGGATAGGTGAAATAAATTCCAAGCTCTTTTATCCAAACGGTTTTATAAAGAGTGATGCCAACAATATCTCCAAGCAAAGCAGCTTTGATCCAAAAAGAACCTTCTCCACTATCAGAAACAATAACTGGTCTTTTTTTAGGATCAAGTTTTTTTACTAGCTCAATTTCTTCTTTTAAAAATTGAGGCGTGATTTTAAAAGGGCACTTGCCAAAAGGAAAGAAAGGTTCATTTTCAACCTGCCAAGCCCAGATATTTTCGACATTTTGATATCTTAAAACAATTTTTTCTATTAACTTAAGCACTCTTTCTTGAATTTCTTGAGGCTTCAAATTCAAAGCCCAAGTCGGCAAGTGACATTCTGGCCAGCGACCGGTTTTCATTCCAATAACTAAAATCAGATTGGCGCCAGCCTCCTTTGCTTTTTGAATTTGCCAATCAAGATCAGAAAACTGATATTTTCCCTTCTCTGGCTCAAGCAAATCCCATTGGGTTAAAAGCTTGATTTCTTTTACTTTAAGATCTTGAAGGAGGGCTAAATAAGTTTCTTTCCAGGAAAGCCCTAATTTTTGAGCATGAGCTTGGGAAAAATTAACTCCAAAAGTTATTTTTTCATTTGGCTTGGAAATGCCAACAAAAAAATATCCCAAAAAAAGTAAAATCAAAATCAGAAAAAGAAAAAAGATGATTTTCAGAATCTTTTTCATTTTAAATCTCTAAAAAATTATTTTTACAAATTTTTTGATAAAAGAAAGCCGATTTTCTTGGAGTTCTTTTAAAAGTTTGATAATCAACTTCAAAAAGTCCAAAGCGGGCTTTAAAACCCTGATCCCATTCAAAGTTATCAAGCAAAGACCAGTAAAAATATCCTTTCACCGGCACCTTTTCTTGAATTGCTTTATGAATCCAGAAAAGATGATCCTTGATAAATTTTTCTCTTAAAACATCCTTTTGATCCGCAACTCCATTTTCAGTGATGTAAATTGGTTTTTGATATTTTTTTAATTTTTTCAAAACAAAGTAAATCCCTTGGGGATAAATTTCCCAGCCAAGGTCAGAGACAAGTTTGTTTTCATTTTTAATTTTAAAAGGAAATTTTATCTTTTGGTGAAAGTAATAATTAAGACCGATGAAATCAAGATAATTTTTAATTCGGTTTAAGAAAAATTCATTCCAGAAATAATCGGCAAGCTTTACTGAAAGCTGATCTAAAAAGGAATTTTTAAGATAAGGTTCAAAAAATTGATTATTTTTTGCGATGCCAACTTTGACATCATTTTTCAGCTGATGAAATTCTTTATAGATTTTTTTGTGGGCTTGGATTTGGTTTTTGATGACTTTTAAAAAAGAAAAAAGACTTTTTTTAAAAGGGGGCCATCGTCCTTTAAGATAAGAAAGAGAAGCATAGACCAAAGGTTCATTAATGGTGATCCAGAAATCTACTAAATCTTTGTAATGAGAAAAAATCTGCCGAGCAAATCTTGAAAAATAAAAAACAATTTTTTCATCTTCCCACCAGTTGATTTTTTTCAGCCACAAAGGATTGGTGAAGTGATGTAAAGTGACCATTACTTTTATTTTTCTTTCCTTTAAAGCCAAAATTACTTTTCGATAATGATCAATTTCTTTTTGAGAAAATTTTCCTTCTTCTGGTTCAATTCGGCTCCATTCAATTGAAAATCTGAAGGCATTTTGATTGAATTTTTTTAAAAGAGAAAAATCTTTTTCATATAAAAAATAATGATTGCAGGCTTTTTTAGCTGGAAAAAATTTTGAAAAATCATTATTTTCAATTCCTCCCTCCACTTGATAAGCAGAAATACTACTTCCCCATAAAAAATCTTTTGGAAATTTTAAAATTTTTTTCATTTTTTAATTGCTTACCCTAATTGCTTACCCTGGGTAAGCAACACTGTACCCGGGGCAAT
>CAYSYN010000044.1:0-4866 GCA_964435445.1 uncultured Candidatus Saccharibacteria bacterium | reverse complement strand
AAAAAGTGGTGGCAAAAATTACAGATCCGGTAGTAAAATCATTTTGGGTAAATGAGTTTGCCAGATACACTCAAAGATATGAGGTAGAAGCTACAGCTGCTATCCAAAACAAAGTGGGCCAATTTATTTCCAATCCCCTAATTAGAAATATTATCGGGCAAGTAAAATCAAAAATAGATATGAGAAAAGTAATGGACGAAGGAAAAATTTTAATAGCTAATTTATCTAAGGGAAAAATTGGCGAAGACAATTCAAAACTCTTGGGAGCTCTTTTAATTACAAAGTTGCAATTGGCAGCCATGTCAAGAGTAGATGTACCAGAGGAAGAAAGAAGAGATTTTTTCCTCTATGTTGATGAGTTCCAAAATTTTGCTACTGAAGCTTTTGTGAACATTTTATCTGAAGCAAGGAAATATAGGCTTTCTTTGACTTTAGCTAATCAATATTTGGGACAACTTGACGAAATGACACCAACTGGAAAAAGCACAAGAATTAGAGAAGCTATTTTTGGTAATGTAGGAACTATTATTGTTTTTAGGGTGGGAGCAGAGGATGCCATTTTTTTAGAAAAAGAATTTGCTCCAGAAGTTACAGCTCAAGATTTGATTAATTTACCAAAGTATAACATTTTTGTAAAATTAATGGTTAATGGCATTACCACCCCTCCTTTTTCAGCAAAAACCCTTCCTCCTCCAGAAAAACCAAAAGTTTCCAATTTTGAAAAAATTCTTTTAGTTTCCAGAGAAAGATACGGAACAGAAAGGAGAATTATTGAAGAAAAAATAGAAAGATGGACGAAACCTTACATGGGAATTTTACCTCAAAGAGAAGCGATGGAAAAGAAAAAAGTTTCTCCTTTGAACGAAGAGAGAAGAGAGGAAGGTATTTCTTTAGAAAAACTCAAAGAAGCAGAACCTGTGCCCATAGCTGGTAAAAAAGCAGAGAAAATAAAAAAGAAAAGAGAAAGGCCAAAAATTGATTTGGAGAGATTGAGGGAAACTTTGAAAAAATTAGTGAAAAAAGAAAAAAATGAAAAAACTTAAAGATTATAATTTTTTTGGGAAAAAAGTTTTGGTAAGATGCGATTTTAACGTTCCCCTAGAAAATGGGAAAATTTTAGATGATTTTAGAATCAGAAAGACCCTTCCTACTTTAGAATATCTTTGTCAAAAAAGAGCCAAATTAATTTTAATCTCTCATTTGGGAAGACCAAAAGGAAAAATAGTTGAAGAATTAAGGTTAGAACCTGTAGCAAAAAGGATCGAAAAATTAATGAAAAAAAAGATTTTGAAGGCAAAAGAATGCGTTGGCAAAAAAGTAGAAAAATTGGCCAATTCCCTCAAAGAAGGGGAAATTCTTTTGCTAGAAAATGTTCGATTTTGTCCAGGGGAAGAAAATAACGATTTAAAATTTGCCAAATCTTTGGCCAAAATGGGTCAAATTTTTGTTAACGAAGCTTTTTCTGTTTCCCATAGAAACCATGCTTCTGTTTCTTTATTGCCAAAAATCTTACCTTCTGCTGTGGGTTTTCTTTTTCAAAAAGAAATTGAAAATTTAGAAAATTTTTTGAAAAATTACAAAAAACCCTTAGTTGCTCTTTTGGGAGGAAAAAAAGTGAAAGATAAAGCTTCTTTGATTGAGAAATTTTCAAGAATCGGAGATTGGGTTTTGGTCAATCATTTAATTTGGAAAGAAATTAAAAAAGAAAAATTAAAAATTGGAAAAAATGTCTTGAGTCCTGTAGACGGAATTAATGAGGGAAAGGTGAGTTTAGACATTGGTCCAAAAACGATAAAAATTTTTAAAGAAAAAATATCTTTGGCAAAGACCATTTTTTGGAACGGCCCATTTGGCAAAATTGAAGAAAAAAAATATGAAAAAGGAACAAAAGAATTGGCAAAAGCTATTTTAAAGAGCAAAGCTTTTTCCCTTATTGGAGGAGGGGAGACAATAGAATTTACTAACAAATTAGGCATTACAGAAAAATTTTCTTTTGCTTCCACGGGAGGAGGAGCAATGTTAAAATTTTTAGCAGGTGAAAGGTTGCCGGGTCTTGAATCTTTAGGTTATTATGGAAATTAAAAATCTAAAAGAGGCAGCAGAGAAAATTTTAGAAGGAATAGAAAAAAAAGAAAAATTTTTACTTTATGGGGACGCAGACTTAGATGGAGTTTGTTCTGTCATCATTTTGAAAGAAACAATTGAAAGCTTGGGAGGAAAGATTTTAGCTATCTATTTTCCAGATAGAGAAAAAGAAGGATACGGAATTTCTTCTTTAGCTCTAAACTCTTTAAAAAAATATGCTCCAGCCATTTTCATCGCTTTAGATTGTGGAATTTCCAATTTCAAAGAGATAGAAATGGCAAAAAAATTGGACTTTTTTGTCATTGTTGTTGATCACCACGAAGTTTTGGACGAATTACCAAAAGCAGACATCATTGTTGATCCAAAACAAAAAGGAGATACTTACCCTTTCAAGAATTTAGCTACTGTCGGTTTGGCTTTCAAACTGGCAAAAGAAATCTTAAAAGAAAAAATGTCAGAAGCAATGAGAAAAAATTTTCTAGAATTGGTTGCTTTAGCTACCTTGGCTGATATGATGCCACAAGAAAAAGAAAACAAACTAATGACAGATGAGGGGTTAACTTTAATGAAAAATTCTTGGAGACCAGCTTTTAAAGCCATTTCTTTTTTCTTTAAAATTCCCCAAGAAATTCAGAAAGCAATATCCATTTTGAACGTGAGAGACATGGAAAATAATTTGCCCGCTTCCTTTAGATTTTTGACAATGGCAGATGAAGAGGAGGCAAAGAAACTATTTGAAAAATTAATAGAAAAAGGGAAAGAAAGGAAAGAAAAAATTAAAAAAATGATTGAAGAAGTCAAGTCTCAAATGAAAGAGAAAGAGAAAATTGTATTTGCTGGAAGCGAAAATTGGGAATTTGCTTTAATTCCCGCTGTAGCTTCCCAAATTTGCCAAATTTATCAAAAACCTACTTTCATTTTCAAAAAAGGAGAAAAAGAAAGCCAAGGAACAGTGAGAGCTCCCAAAGGGGTAAATACGGTTCAATTAATGAAAAAATGCAAAAATCTTTTAATTTCGTTTGGAGGACACCCTCAAGCTTCAGGTTTCAGAATAAAAAATGAGAATTTGGAAAAATTTAAAAAATGTTTGATTGAGAATTTATGAGAAAGATTATCATTTTCTGTGACGGGGGAGCAAAAGGAAATCCGGGACCGGCAGCCATTGGAATTTTATTTTGTAACGAAAAAGGGAAAGTTTTTAAAAAAATTGCAAAATATATTGGAAAAAAAACAAACAACGAAGCTGAGTACACATCTGCCATTTTTGCCTTAAAAAAATTTAAACAAATCTTTGGCAAAAAATTGGCAAAAGCGACAGAAATTGAAATTCGATCTGATTCTAAACTTTTAGTAAATCAAATGAATGGAAAATACAAGATTTTACAAGAAAACATAAAACCCCTTTTTCTTGAACTTTGGAATTTAAAATTGGATTTTAAAAAAGTCACCTTTAAACTCATTTCTAGAAAGAAAAATAAAGAAGCAGATCAATTAGTGAAAGAAGTTTTAAAAGATTCTTGACAAATTTTCAAATTTTTCTAAAATAAATGGAGGCCCAAGTAGGAGAGCCACCGCTCCGCCAGTGCATGCACTGGCGGGGAGGAAGGTCCGGACACCTGCCCTGGGAAGTTTTCTTCCCTGGGGGCAACGCTCAGGGTAACGCCCTGCCGCGGTGACGCGAGGGGTGCGAACAGAGACGCCTCTCTGGGCAACTGGAGAGGGCCCCGCCCCTGCATGCAGGAGCGGGGTAGTCCTGGTATAAGGAGAGCTAATGCTCTCTGAAGCCAGGGGTGAAACGGCTAAATCCCAGCGGGGTGCAAGGCAGACCAAAGAGATTGAGGTTTTATCTCAATCTCAGGTCAAGCCGCTTGAGCCTCAGGGTGACCTGAGGCCCAGACAAATGGTGGCTAAAACAGAATCCGGCCTACCACCTACTTGGGCCTTTATTTTTATTCAAAATCTTTTAAAATGAAGAATGAGAGGAAAGAAAAGAGTTGATTTTTTTTGGTTGTTTTTGATTTTCTTTTTTCTCTTTCTCTCGTATTTAAATTTCTCTCTTTTTAAGAAAGGAAGAGAAATTAAAGAAAAAGCTGAATTTTTGAAAGCTCAAATAAGAGAAGCTGAAAAAAAGAAAGAAAAATTAAAAGAAAAAATTTCTGAAACAGAAAAGGAAAGTTTTTGGGAGGAAAAGGCGAGAGAGCAAGGGTATATAAGAGAAGGGGAGGAACCTTTTATTATTAAATTCAAATGAGCGAGTGTAGTATAGTGGCAGTACGCCCCTCCATTTTGCTCTTTGCGGGTATAGTATAGTGGTAGTACGGGACCTTCCCAAGGTCCAAGCGCGGGTTCGATTCCCGCTACCCGCTCGAAAATGGAGGGGAAGCGGGGGTTCGATTCCCCTCACTCGCTCGCCGGGGTAGCTCAGCAGGCAGAGCAGGGGTTTCGTAAACCCCAGGTCGTGGGTTCAAGTCCCACCTCCGGCTCATGGAAGAAAAAATAAAAAATTTAAAAAAGAGATTTGAAGAGATTTGTCACTTTCTTTGACATTGAAGAAAAGAAAAAGAAAATTGAAGAATTAGAAAAAGAGATGGCAAAGCCTGAGTTTTGGAAAGATAGAGAGAAAATAAAAGAATATCAAATGTTAAAAAAGGAGGTAAAAGAAATAGAAGATTTAAGAGAAAAAATAGAATTGATAGAGAATGAGAAGGATTTAAAAGAAGTGGAAGAAGAATTGAAGAAAAGAGAGATTTTAACTTTTCTTTCTGGAAAATACGATAGGGG
>CAYSYN010000043.1:0-5109 GCA_964435445.1 uncultured Candidatus Saccharibacteria bacterium | reverse complement strand
GAAGCTGGAATGAGGGCTTTAGCTAAATATTTTGGGGAGGATGAAGAAAAATGGGGATTGGCAGGTTTGTTGCACGATATAGATTACGAAAAAACAAAGCAAAATCCAAATTTGCATTCAAAATTAGGAGCTCAAATGTTAGAGAAAATGGGCGTCGAAAAAGAAATTTGCCAAGCTGTTTTAACACACAATGAAATTCACGGAATTGAACCTAAAACAAAAATGGCAAAAGCCCTTTTCTGTTTAGATCCTCTCACAGGTTTGATTGTAGCTGCCACCCTAGTTTTACCCACGAAAAAAATTGCTGATTTAAAAGTAGAAAATGTTTTAAATAGATTCAAAGAGAAATCTTTCGCCAGAGGGGCTAATCGAGAGATTATTAAAAAGTGTGAAGAATACTTAAATATTCCCTTAGAAAAATTTGTTGAAATTGTTCTTGAAGCTATGAAAAAAATTGCCAAAGATCTTGAACTTTGAACTTGACTTAGATTTTTTCCTATTTTAAGTTAAATAAAGCAGGAAAAAGGTCGAAAAAATTAAAAAATTATGCCAGAATACGAAGCTTTTTGTGTTAAATGTAGAAAAAAGGTAAAGATAGAAAATCCTCAAGAAGTTGAAATAAAAGGGAAAGGAGGTTCAAAGAGGAGAGCAATTAGAGGCACTTGCCCCCATTGTGGAACAAAAGTCTTCAAGATTTTAGGGAAAGCTTAAAAAACTTTAAAAATAAAAAAGCTCAGAAAGAGCTTCATCAGGCGCATTCGACCTTCCGCTATTTCATCATTGCTACTTTTAGCATAGCATTTTTCATAAAACATTGTCAATTATGGAATTTCCTATTTGGAAAACGAAAATAGAAGGAATAGAAAAAGAATTTGATTTACAAGATCCAGAGCAAGAAAAGGAATATTTTCAATTGAAAGCAGGAAAAGAAATTGAAAGATTAAGAGAATATTTAAAAGAAAACTCTTTCGTTGCTTATTTGTTAGGAAAAAAAGCTTCTGGGAAAGGAACTTATTCTAAAATGTTTGCCAAAATTGTTTCTCCTGAAAGAGTGGAGCACTTTTCAATTGGGGATATGATAAGGGAAGTAGATGGAGAATTGGCAAACGAAGAAAGAAGAGAAAATTTTATTAAATTTTTAGAGAAGAATTATCGCGGCCCCTTTTCTTTAAAAGAAATCATAAAGAGCTTGGAAACGAGAAGCACAAAAAAGCTTTTGCCCACAGAATTGGTTTTAGCTCTCGTGAAAAGAGAGATGGCTAAAAAAGAAAAGAAAGCTCTTTTTATCGATGGTTTTCCTAGGGATTTGGACCAGATTGGTTTTTCTTTGTTTTTTAGAGATTTGATTGGATACAGAGAGGATCCAGATTTTTTTATTTTGATCGATGTGCCCCAAGCAGTAATAGAAGCTAGAATTAAATGGCGAAGAGTTTGCCCAAAATGCCAAACGCCGAGAAATTTGAAACTTTTGCCCACAGAAAAAATAGGGTTTGACAAAGAAAAAAATGAATTTTATCTCATTTGCGACAATTGCAATGTAAAGATGATAGAAAAAGAAGGCGATGCTTTAGGAATTGAACCGATAAAAGAAAGATTAAAAAAAGAGGAAGAATTGATGAAAGCAGCTTTTAAATTGTATGGCATTCCAAAAGTTTTGCTTAGAAATGCCATTCCTGTGGAGAGAGCAAAAGAATATGTAGACGATTATGAAATTACTCCAGAATATTATTTTGAAATAGAAAACGGAAAGATCGTAAAAAAACAGAAACCTTGGAAATTTTTAGATGATCAAGGAAGAGAATCTTTTTCTCTTTTGCCCCAACCTGTGGTTGTGTCTCTTATCAAACAGATTGTAGAGATTTTGAATATTTAATTTGACAAAGGAATTTCTCTTTTTTAGAATGGACTAAGGCCCTGCTGGAGAAAGCCTCCTGGATAAGTTCCCTTTGGGAGCGGGATAATGATTGCTGGCTCGTGGGCCAGCACTTCCGCACCCACTAAAATCATTCCCAGGACCAGCTTCTAACCAGCAGGGCCTTTTAAAATAAAAAAGTCGGGGCAGTGGGAATCGAACCCACGCTCACACCCACCCCAAGGGTGTATGTTACCACTACACCATGCCCCGCGCGCCCGCTACGGCTCACACGCACCAGCTCAACCACGCGAGCGTGGTTGAGGGAAGCTACGTTCGCCGTGCGGTCGCTTTCTCCAACCTCGCTTCGCTCGGTTGGAGACCTCAAGTATTTAAATTTTCAATTCCTTTAACAATTTTTTTCTACATTTGGTGCAAATTAAAATTCTTTTCCCAGAAGGAAGTTTGAACCATTGCAAATTTGGCTTTTGTTTTTTCTTTGTCGTCGGATTATATTTTCCTCTCAGCTTTTTCCTTTTCCAAACTCTCATCGCTCCCTTTTTGCAAATTTGACATACTTTTGCCATATTTCTCTCTTATGTTATCATAAAAAAATGCTTCAATCAATTTTCATTCTTTTTGTTGTTTTCTTTTCCATGTCCATCCATGAACTATTTCATGGTCTTTTGGCTTTCAAACTTGGAGATCCGACAGCAAAAATTGAAGGAAGGTTGACTTTAAATCCTTTAAAACACATAGATCCTTTTGGAACTATTTTTTTACCCCTTTTCCTTTGGGTTTTAACTTTTGGTGAAGGTCCCATTTTTGGTTTTGCAAAGCCTGTGCCCGTAAATCCTCTTTTACTTAAAGACCAAAAATGGGGGATGTTAAAAGTAGCTTTGGCAGGACCCCTCTCAAATTTGATCGTTGGTATCTCTTTTGCCTTTTTTGCTAGATTTTTGCCTCAAAATTCAACCCTTTTTTCCCTCTTTTACTTAATTTCCATTTACAATTTCATTTTTGCTTTTTTTAACCTTTTCCCAGTTTATCCTTTAGATGGTTTTTACATCTTTTCCAAACTTTTGCCAGAGAGATTTTACAAAATAAAGATTTTTTTGGCCCAATATGGAATTTTACTTTTGCTTTTAATTTTAGTTTTTGGTTTAAACATAGTTTATTTTTTTTCTGAATTTTTGTTTTCTCTTATTTCAGGTACTTGAAGAACAAATAAAATTTTTTTAGAATTGAAAATATGCCAACTTTGCATCAAATTCTAAAAAAAGGAAGAAAAAAGAAAAAAAGGGGACTGAGATCTCCTGCTTTAAAATTTAAACTGAATACTTTGAAAGGAAAAAGAGTTTTTTTACCCTCACCCTTCAAAAAAGGGATTTGTATTAAAGTCTTTACCACTACACCAAAAAGACCACATTCTGCTTTAAGAAAAGTGGCAAAAGTGAGATTGTCTAGTGGACAAGTAATCACAGCTTACATTCCAGGGGAAGGACACAATCTCCAAGAACATTCAATCGTTTTAGTTAGAGGAGGAAGAGTAAAGGATCTGCCAGGAGTAAGATATCATATTGTAAGAGGAGCTTTAGAATGTGCTGGGGTTGAGGGGAGAAAAACAAGTAGGTCAAAATATGGAGCTAAAAAGTCAAAAGAATAAAATATGGGGAGGAAAAGATACAAAAAAAGAGAAATTTTGCCAGATCCTGTCTATAACTCTGTTAAAGTGGCAAAATTAATTAACTTTGTCATGAGGAGGGGAAAAAAGCAACTAGCTAGAAAAATAGTTTATGGTGCTTTTGATATTATAAAAGAAAAAACAAAAAAAGATCCTTTAGAAGTTTTGGAAGCAGCTGTCAAAAATGCCACTCCTCAATGGGAAACGAGAACAAGAAGAATAGGAGGAGCTACTTACCATGTTCCAGTAAGAGTAGATCCTAATAGAGGATGGAGATTGGCTATGAGATGGATAGTTGAAGGAGCAAGGGAAAAAAAGGGAAGACCTATGAAGGAAAAATTGGCAGAAGAAATTATCGCTTGCACGAAAAATGAAGGTTGGGCAACGAGGAAAAAAGAAGAAGTTCATAAAATTGCTCAAGCTAACAAAGCATTTGCCCATTTAATCTAACTATGGCCAGGCAATATCCAATTGAACAATACAGAAATATTGGTTTTATTGCTCACATTTCGGCTGGGAAAACAACGACCACCACTTGCATTTTGTATTACACGGGAAGAGTTCACAAAATTGGCACATTGGAAAAAGGAACCACTCCTTTAGATTGGATGATCCAAGAAAGAGAAAGAGCCATGACTATTGTAGCTGCTGCTACTTCTTGTTACTGGAATGTTAATGGTAAAGAATATCAAATAAATATTATTGACACTCCCGGTCACATTGATTTTACAGCCGAAGTTCAAAGATCTTTGAGGGTTTTGGATGGAGCGATTGTTATTTTTGATGGGTCAGCCGGAGTTCAATCTCAATCTGAAACTGTTTGGCGTCAAGCAGAAAATTTTAAAGTTCCCAGAATTTGTTTTGTTAACAAAATGGACAAAGTGGGAGCTGATTTTTTAATGAATTTAAAATCAATTCAGGAAAGATTAAATCCTAACGCTGTTTTGCTTCAATTACCTATTGGCCAAGAACAAAATTTTTCAGGTTTGATAGATTTAGTGGAAATGAAAGCTTTAAGGTTTGAGGGAGAAGAGGGTTCAAAAAAAGTTGAGTTTGAAATTCCCAAAGATCTTGAAAGCTTAGCTAAAGAATGGAGAGAAAAATTGTTAGAGAAAGTGGCAGAAGAAGATGAAATCTTTTTAGAAAAATATCTCTCTGGAAAGGAGATTTCACCAAAAGAATTGAGAGAAGCTATAAGAAGAGCCACTATTTCTTGCAAAATCTTCCCTGTCTTTTTTGGATCTTTGTACAAAAGAATTGGAGTTTTACCTCTTTTAGATGCCATTATCTATTATTTGCCCAGCCCTGTTGATTTGCCTCCAATCAAAGGAACAGACCCAAAAACAGGTCAAACTATAGAAAGAAAACCCAGAGATGATGAACCCTTCTCAGCTTTAGCTTTCAAAATTCAATTAGATCCCTTTGTTGGAACTTTGACTTATTTTAGAGTATATTCTGGTCATTTGAAAAAAGGCTCTTTTGTTTTGAATACTGTCTCTGGAGAAAGAGAAAGAATTGGTAGAATTTTGAGAATGCATGCTGACAAAAGAGAAGAACTAGAAGAATGTTTTGC
>CAYSYN010000042.1:0-5352 GCA_964435445.1 uncultured Candidatus Saccharibacteria bacterium | reverse complement strand
CAGGAGAAGGGAAAACTCTCACTGCCACCATGCCCCTTTTTTTGAACGCTTTAGAAGGGAAGGGGTGTCATTTGGTAACAGTCAACGATTATTTAGCAAGAAGAGATACTGTTTGGATGGGACAAATTTATCATCTTTTGGGACTCTCTGTAGGATGCTTAAACCATGAACAAAGTTTTCTTTATGATCCAGAATACAAAAAACCTCCTGAAGAAAAAGAAAGATTAAGAGATGAATTGGGCTCTTTCTATGTCGTTGAAGATTTTTTAAGACCCTGCTCGAGGAAAGAAGCATACTTGGCAGACATTACTTACGGAACAAACAATGAATTCGGTTTTGACTATTTGAGAGATAATATGGCTTACCACCCTTCCCAAATTGTTCAGAGGGATTTTCATTATGCCATTTTAGATGAAGTAGACTTTATTTTGATAGACGAAGCAAGAACCCCTTTAATTATTTCTTCTCCAACAAAAGAAAAAGAACAAATCTATTATTTTTTTGCCAAAGTAGCTGAGAAACTAGAAAGAGAAAAAGATTACAAAATAGATGAGAAAGAAAAATCTTTGGAATGGACAGAAGAAGGGCAAGAAAGAGTTATTTCTCTTTTAAAAAGGGATCCTTGGAGGGAAGGAGATTTTAGAACTATCCATAGATTAGAAAATGCTATTAGGGCAAAAGAATTTTTTCATTTAGACAGAGATTACGTTATAAAAGACAGCAGAATCATTATCGTTGATGAGTTTACAGGAAGATTGATGCCAGGGAGAAGGTGGTCTCACGGAATTCACCAGGCAATTGAAGCTAAAGAACACATAAGAGGATACAATCAAGTAAGAGTGCAAACAGAATCTATTACTTTAGCTACTATTACTTTTCAAAACTTTTTTAAAAAATACAAAAAATTAGCTGGAATGACAGGAACAGCAGTCACATCAGCTGAAGAATTTGAAAAAGTTTATGGATTAGAAGTAGTAGTCATTCCTACAAACAAACCAATGATTAGAAAGGATTTGCCAGATAAAATTTTCAAAACAGAAAGAGCAAAATTTAAAGCTGTCATTGAAGAAGTAAAGAAAAGACACAAAAGAGGACAACCAATTTTGATTGGGACAAGGTCAATTGAAAAAAACGAATATTTATCAAGACTTTTAAAAAGAGAAGGTATTCCCCATCAAGTTTTAAACGCAAAACATCACGAAAGAGAAGGTAAAATTATAGCTCAAGCAGGGAGATTGGGGGCAGTGACTGTTGCCACAAACATGGCAGGAAGGGGGGTAGATATCATTTTGGGAGGAAATCCTCCAAATGAAGAAGAAGCTAAAAAAGTAAGAGAACTTGGTGGACTTTTTGTTTTGGGTACAGAAAGGCACGAAGCTAGAAGAATTGATGACCAATTGAGAGGTAGAGCAGGAAGACAGGGAGATCCAGGCCAAACTCAATTTTTCATTTCCTTAGAAGATGAATTAATAAGAATTTTTGGGGGAGAAAAAATTAAATCCTTAATGGAAAAATTGAAAATTCCAGAAGATCAACCCATAGAATCAAAACTAGTGACAAAAGCAATAGATGAGGTCCAAGCTAGAGTTGAAGGAATTCATTTTGACATGCGAAAAAGACTTTTGGAATATGATGAAGTGATGAACAAACATCGAGAATTTTTTTACAAAATGAGAAAAGAAATTTTGATGGCCAATGAAAAAACTTTAAAAGAAAAATTAATTAAATTTGCAAAGAAAGCAGGTTTCAAAAAAGAGGATTTAGAAAAGAAAGAAAAAGAACTGGGAAAAGAAAATTTTTTCGAAATAGGAAAATTTTTTACTCTCTCTGTTTTTGATTCTTTTTGGATAGATTATCTAGAAACGATGGAACATTTAAGAGATTCTGTTAGTTTGAGAGTTTACGCTAAATTAGATCCTTTAGTTGAATATAAAAGGGAAGGAAACTTACTTTTTAAAAAAATGATTTCTCAAATAGAAAAAAGTGTGGGCAAAGGTATAATGTCAATTTATTTGAAGCCCCAACCTCAAAAATTAAAAAAGAAGGTAGGAAGAAACGACCCTTGTCCCTGCGGTTCTGGAAAAAAATATAAAAAATGTTGTTGGCCAAAATACGGTTATTGACAAAACTTCTTTTTCTATGTTAAAGTGAAGAAATGAAAATGGTCGATTTAAGAAAAATTTCTCAAAATTTCCTTTCTCCTTTAAAAGAAAGAGAAAAAGAAGTAATTTTGAGAAGGTTTGGTCTTTTTGGAAGAGAAAAGGAAACTTTAGAATCTATTGGAAGAGACTTTGGCGTTTGTAGAGAAAGGATAAGACAAATAGAAAAAGCTGCTTTAGAAAAAATAAAAAAAGACAAAAAAGGAAAAGAGAAAATTTTTAAAGTAATTTTTGCCGAATTTAAAAGAAGAGGAGGGGTAAGAAGTGAAGAAGCTTTAATTTCTGAGAAAGGAAGAGAAATTATTTTTTTGTTAAACTTGGAAGAAAAATTCAAGAGGATAAAAGGGGATGAAAAATTTTCTCCTTTCTGGACAATAGGCAAGAATTATTATTTAAAATTGAAGAGATTTTGTGCTAATTTAGTGAAATATTTTAGGAAGGAAAAGAAACTTTTGAAATTTGATGAAATATCCAAAATCTTCAAAATAAAGAGAGAAATTTTGCGTTCTTATTTGGAAATCTCAAAATTGGTGAAAGCAAATGAAGAAGGATATTTTGGGTTGGTCAGCTGGCCAGAAATAACGCCAAAGGGAGTAAAAGACAAAGCCTACTTGGTCTTGAAAAAAATGCAAAGACCTCTCCACTTTACAGAAATTGCTGCTAAAATTAAGGGGGCAAAAGTAGAGACAGTACACAACGAATTGATTAGAGATCCTAGATTTGTCTTGGTGGGAAGAGGAATCTATGCTTTGGCTGAGTGGGGATATTGGCCAGGCGAACTGAAAGATATCATTTTAAAGATCCTAAAAGAGAAAGGACCAATGACAAGGGAAGAAATTTTAGAGGAAGTGAAAAAACAAAGAATCGTAAAACCTTCTACGGTTCATCTTTATCTTTACAACAAAAATTATTTTGAAAGGGATTCTCAAGGAAGATATAGACCAAAAATAGCTTAATTTACTTTAATGATAAATTTGCAAGAGAAACTCGATACAGTAGGTAAGAGATGTTTGAAATGGAGTTTTTTCATTACTTTGATTTTACCTTTCTTTTTTTCCCTCTCAACTTTAATTTATTCTCTCTTTTATTTTAGTCTTTTTTTCTTTTTTCTTTTCCTCTTTATTTGTGCTAGTTGGGCCACTCCTCATCCAGAAAAAAGGTGGCAAATTGGGTTTTTGGTAAGTTCTTGGCACACTTTCTTACTTATTTTTGGAAGTTTGTTAGGAATGAGTTTTGGCTATTTTCTTTTTAAGCTCTCTCAACCTTATTTTAAAGTGTTAAAGACATGGCTTTTACCATCCTTTTTCAAATTTTAAAAAACTGGTGGTGGTTTTTCTTTCCCCTGATTTTAGTTTTGCCTTTTAAGTTTTTCTATTTTTGGTGGATAACCTGGGAAGTTTGGGATAAAAAAAGAAAATATACTTTTTTGGAACTAATTCCACCAGAAGAAGTAAAAAAGCCTTTTAAAGCTATGGAAGATGTTTTTAATGTCTTGTGGACAATTTTTTACAATTCTCCAAATTGGAGAGAAAGATGGTGTGAAGGGGTGCCAACTAAATTTGTAAGTTGGTTTTCTTTAGAAATTGTTAGTATTAAGGGAGAAATTCACTTTTATATGAGAATAGAGAAAAAATTTGTTGATGAAGTGAAAGCTACTTTTTACTCTCATTACCCAGAAATGGAAATTAAAGAAGTGGAAGATTATACAAAAGAGATTCCAAGGGACATTCCCAATGAAAAATGGGATTTGTACAGCGAAGAGTTTACTCTTTTGAAAGACGAGGTCTATCCCATCAAAACTTACTCAATGTTTTTTGAAAGACCAGAGCAAGAAGCAAGAATAGAGCAAGAAAAAAGGGTTGATCCTTTAACTTCGCTTTTGGAAGCTTTATCCGCTTTAAAGTCTGGGGAAAGATACTGGATGCAAATTTGTGCTACTCCCATTACAGATAAAGAAGTGCCAATTCATTCTCGGGGAAGAGTAATTGCTGATAAAATCGCAAAAAGAGCTTCCCCTCCTCCTAAAAAATTTTTCCTTCAAGAAATTGTTTCTGCTTTAGTTGAAGCTTTAATTCCCGGTCCTTCTAAAAAACCATCTCCTAAAAAAGAAGCTCTTTTGGTAGGCCCTGAAATTCTTCTTACTCCCGGTGAAAAAGAGATTTTGAAAGCAATTGAAACAAAAATTTCAAAACCCTGCTTCAATTGTTTTATCAGAATAGTTTATCTTTACAAAAAAGATGAACCTTACTCGAGGATTAACTTTAGAATAGCAAGAAATTACTTCCAACATTTTATTCATACAACTTTAAATGGAATTATATTCTTTGGCCCCACGAGAACGAAAATACATTATTGGCTAAGGGAAAGGAGATTGTATTTAAGAAAAAGGAAAAATTTGAGAAACTACATTGAAAGAGTTCCTCCATATTCTCCTTGGAACGCAAGAGGAATTCCTGTTCACCCAATAGATTTTGGCTTTTATCCTAAAACTCCGGGAAAATGGCAAAGAGGAACTTTTGTTCTTTCCTCTGAAGAGTTAACTTCTATCTTTCACTTTCCAGCAAAAATAACTGTTCCTACTATGCCTAGAGTAATAACAAAGAAAGTCGGCCCTCCTCCAATTTTACCCTAAAACTATGGAAAAAAATCCAAACGAAATTACTTTCTTGGGAGTTACTACATTTCGAGGAGAGTTTAAAAAATTTGGAATAAAACTCGATGATAGAAGGAGACATATTTATATTTTGGGGAAAACGGGCATGGGAAAAACTTCGCTTTTGCTGAACATGGCTGTTCAAGATATTTTAGCAGGTAGGGGAATAGGCTTTGTCGATCCTCATGGGGAAGCAGCAGAAGAACTTTTACATTTTATTCCTTCTTGGAGAATAAACGACGTTGTTTATTTTAATCCTGCTGATATTGAATATCCTATAGCCTTTAACGTCATGGAAAAAGTAGCTCCAGAACACAGGCACTTGGTAGCTTCGGGCTTGATGGGGGTTTTTAAAAAAATTTGGCCAGATGTCTGGTCAGCGAGAATGGAATATATTTTAAACAATACTATTTTAGCCCTTTTGGAATATCCAAACACCACTCTTTTGGCCATAAACAGAATGTTAGCTGATCCAAATTACAGAGAAAAAGTGGTGGCAAAAATTACAGATCCGGTAGTAAAATCATTTTGGGTAAATGA
>CAYSYN010000041.1:0-5575 GCA_964435445.1 uncultured Candidatus Saccharibacteria bacterium | reverse complement strand
TTGAGCAGATTCTGGCAAAGGAATTAAAATTGAAGGCTTCCCTAAAGCAGCAATTTCAAAAATTGTTCCTGCCCCTGCTCTTGAAATTACCAAATCGCAAATAGCATAAGCTTTTTTTAATTCCTCTTCTTTCAAAAAGGGAAAAAGATGGTAATACTTTTTCAATTCTTCTTTTATCAAAACTTTAGTTATTGTTTTCATTTTTTTGAAATTCAAAAAGCCACATTGATGGATTACTTCAAAATCTTCCAAAAGTTTGTTTAATATTGCTAAAACTTTCTCGTTTATTCTTTGTGCTCCCTGCGATCCTCCCAAAATTAAAATGACAGGTTTTTCTTTAGTAATTTTGAAATATTCTATTGCTTCTTCTCTTTTTCCCTCCAATAATTCTTTTCTTATTGGATTTCCAGTAAAAATTATCTTTTTTTGGGAAAAGTGCAAGGTTTGCTTAAAAGATAAAAAAACTTTTTTGGCAAAAAAGCCGCAAATTCTATTAGATAAGCCAGCTACCGAATCTGATTCATGTAAAAATAAAGGAATGCCCAAAAGCCATCCGGCCAAATTAGGTCCTAAAGATCCAAAACCTCCTTTAGAAAAAATCAAATTTGGGTAAATGAAAAAGAGGTAGAGAAAAGATTGCAAAAAGCCCAAAGGAATTTTAAAAAGATCAACAAAATTTAAAATGACACTTTTTAAATTTATATATCTTCTCAATTTTCCGCTCAAAATTCCCTTTATTTTTATTCCTTCATCTGGCAGCAAAACCTTTGTTAAAGGATCTGCCGGACCCAAATAATAGAAAATTACATTTTCTTCTCCTAAAATTTTTTTCATTTCTCTGCAGACAGCAATGATAGGAATGGAATGTCCTCCGCTTCCCCCTCCTGTGAAAACGACTTTAAATTTTTTCTTTTTTGGCATTAATTTTGAACAAAAGGAAAAGGGAAATTATTTCTGCCATTAAATGCGACCCTCCGTAACTAACAAAGGGCAATGGAATTCCTGTCATGGGTAAAATTCCAATCATTGAGCCAATGTTAACAAAAGTTTGAGTAAAAATCCAGGTTAAAATGCCAAAACAAAGCAATTTTAAAAACAAATTTTTTTGTTTTTTTCCCAAAGAGAAAATCTGCCAAAAGAAAAGAAAATAAAGAGAAAGCAAGAAAAAACAACCCAAAAAGCCTGTTTCTTCTGCAAAGACAGCAAAAATGGAATCTGAAAAAGAATGAGGCAAAAGCCCAAATTTCTCTTGTGAAAATGCGAGTCCTTTTCCAAAAATTCCTCCAGAACCTATAGCAATTTTTGCCTGTTTTGAATGGTAAGAAATGCCGAGAGGATCTAATTCTGGATTTAAAAAACTTAAAATTCTTCGCATTCTATAGGGAGCTATTTTTACTAAGGGAAACAAAGATAGAGTTCCCAAAAAAATTAAAAGAAGAGTTTGCCAAATTGGGGTTTTAGCTAAGAAAAATAGAGAAACAGCAATGGCAAAGATGATTCCCAAAGTAGAAATGTCAGGCTGTAAAATCAAAAACAAAGAAATGAAAATTAAAATCAAAAGGAAAAAGAAAAAAGTTTGGCTAAAATCTTTTTCTCCTCTTTTTCTCCTCCCTTCCAACCAACTTGCCAAATACAAAATGAAAGAAAGTTTCAAAAACTCAGAGGGCTGAAAAGAAAATTTTCCTATTTTTAACCATCTTGCCCCTCCTTTAATTTTGAGACCTGTCCAGGGCAAAAAGACAAAAATTAAAAAAACTAAATTTAAGAGCAAAATTAATGGAGAGAGCTTTTTAATTTTTTCAAGGCTAAAGCGAGAAAGCAAAAAACCTACAATGATTCCAGGTAGCAACCCGAAAAGAACTTGGTGCAAAAAATAGTAAAAGGGATGACCAAAATTAATGAGAGAAATAGGAGCTGAAGCAGATTCTAAAATCAAAAATCCAAACAACAAGAGCAAAAAAGAACTCAAAAAAAGAAAAGATTTATTTTTTTCCATAATACCTTACATATTTTTTAAAAAGATTCCCTCTTTCTTTGTAGTTTTTGAAAAGACCAAAAGAAGGGGAAGCAGGCGACAGGAGACACATTTTTCCTTTTTTTGTGTTTTCGAAAGCTAATTTTACTGCATCTTTCATATTTTGTACTAAAAAGGCTTTAGGTATCTTCCTCTTCCCTACTCTCTTTAAAATTTCTTTAAAAATTCTTTCTCCAGTTTCTGGAAACAAAATTAAAGTTTTAATTTTTCTTTTTAAAATTTCTTTTGCCAAATTTTTAAAATCCAAACCTCTATCGAACCCTCCTAAAATCAATGTCTCTACCCTACTCCCCAAAGTATTTAAAGCATGAATTGTTGTTTCTGGAACTGTAGATAAAGAATCATTATAAAATTCAATTCCCTTAAATTCTCCTACAAATTCTATTCTGTGTGGCAAAAATTTAAAATTTAAAACAGCTTTCTTTATTCTCTCTTTTTTTATTTTAAAGATCTCCCCTACTCTAATAGCTGCTGCCAAATTCAAGCAAAAATGTTTTCTTAAAGGAGTAATTTTAATTTTGTATTCTTTTAAAATTTTTAAACAATTTTTCAAAGGAATTTTTTTAGCTTTAGATTTTTTTGCCAATTTTCTAATGTTTTTGTCTTTAAAATTGTAAATTAAAAAATCTTCTTTTTTTTGCCACAACAAAACATTAGCTTTTGCCATTAAATACTCTTTAAAATTTTTGTAATAATCTAAATGTTCTGGAAAAACATTTAAAAAAACAGCCACATGAGGGGACATTCTCAAATTGTAAAGTTGATGGGAAGATAGCTCATAAACAAAAATATCTTTTTTGCTAGCTTTTTTTAAAGAACTTAAAGCTGGTTTTCCAATGTTTCCTATCAAATGAACTTTCTTTTTTCCTTCTTTTAAAATTTTGTAAATTAATGTCGCTGTTGTACTTTTCCCTTTAGTTGCAGTAATTCCTGCAATCTTTCCAGGACAATTTTGAAAAAAAATTTCAGTTTGGGAAGTAATTTTTTTCTCTTTGAAAGCTTTTTCAATCTCTGGCAAATGAATAGGAATCCCTGGTGATTTAATGACAATGTCATAATTTTCTATTGCCTTTAAATAATTTTTTCCCAAATGCCACTTAACCTTTTCAATTCTTTCTTTTACTTTTTCATTTTTATCTGCTATTCCCAAAATTTTTTTGGGAAAAATTTTCCTCAAAAAATTTAAAGTATCTCTCCCCTCTCTCCCAAATCCCAAAATCAAGATTTTTTTATCTTTCAATTCTTCCAATCTCATCTTTTAAAATACCAAAAATAAAAGCCTGAGAAAAATCTCAGGCTTTTCCTCTTTCTCCCTTTTTCCAACCCATGAAATTTTGCGAGTTCGAAAAAAGGAGAAAAAGAGAATTTAGGAACCTACTCTTCAAATCTTTTAAAGAAAGTTGTAAGCCCCTTTTCGTATCTTGCTCTGATCCATGTTTCTGTTTCAGATTTAGTCAAATGGAGAACCGCTTCACCCATCTCTGTTTTTAAACGTATTTGCGTAGACTTGGGATAGCGAGTAATTTCGAGCTTCCAAAGAAGAGGCCATATGTTTTCAAGAATCGTCTTGATAGCATACAATGTGTCGCCTTCTATAGAAAAATACAATTCACTCATACTGTTGATATTTTATCAAAAATTTTCATCTTTGTCAAGATTTCTTATAATGAAGTATGCCAGCTAATTTGCCACCTCAATTTTTCGAGTTGCAAAAAAAGTTAAAGAAAACTTCAGAAATTGAAGAGAAAATTTTGATTTTGAAAGAAATGCTAGCTATTTGTCCAAAACACAAAGGGACAGAAAGAGTGAGAGAAGAAATAAAAAGAAAGATGGCAAGGTTGAGAAAAGAAGCTCAAAAAACAAAGAAAGGTAAAAGAGGGATAGATTTTTATACAGTTTTAAAAGAAGGGGCAGGGCAAGTTGTCGTCATTGGTCCTCCAAATTCTGGAAAGACAAGTTTAGTTAATTTGTTGGCAAAATCTCAATTTAAAGTGGCAGATTATCCATTTTCCACAACATTACCACAACCTGCAATGATGTCTTTTGAAAACATTCAAATTCAATTAGTTGATACACCTCCTTTAACAAAAGAATTTTGTCCTGGATGGATGAAAAATTTAGTTTTAAATTGTGATTTAATCTTGGCTGTCTTTGATGTGACAGATCCAGAAATCCAAACTAAAATAAAAGAGATTAAAGAAATTTTAAAAAATTGGAGAACAGATGGAAAAGAAATTTTGTTTTTAGGAAATAAATCAGATCTTTTAGAAAAAGAAAAACAAAAGGAAATCTTAGAGAATACAGAAATTGAGTTTTTAATTTCAACAAAAAAACCAGAAAATGAAAATGTTTTTGCACTCAAAAAGAAAATTTTTGAGAAATTAAAAATTGTAAGGGTTTATTCTAAAAAACCAGGAAAAAAACCTGATTTTGAAAGACCTTTCATTTTCAAAAAAGGAACAAAACTTTTAGATTTAATAGAAGAAATTAACCCTCAAATTCTTTCAAAATTTAAACATGCTAAACTTTTTAGAAAAGATCTCCTCCACCCCAAAATCGTGGGCAAAGATTATGAGTTAAAGGATGAAGACATTATTGAAATCCGTTAAAATAAAAATCCTTTCTTTCTCTCTTTTCAACCCACAAAGCTTGCAAGCTGAAAAAAAGAAAGAAAGGGGAGTGAAATAGGAAGTCCTAGGGGGTATTCATCAGCGTCTACTTCGACGACTATCATGTAACGACATTTAGGGCATCTCGCGATATAGACTTTACCAGTAGCAGCAAGGGACACGACTTTCTTGAGCCTAGGATTCCGACAATTCGGACATTTCATTCTCCCACTCTTTTATTATACAAAATTTTCATTTTCTTGTCAAGAGAAATTTCTCAAATTTCCTTAACAAATAGGGTAATTTTTTATTTTCTTTTTTCCATCTTTCCAAGCTCATTTTAAAAGCCAAAAAACTTTCTTTTTTCGTTCCCACGCACTCAAAAGGCTTAAATTCTTTCTTTCCAATTAATCTCTCCATCAAAGGCAAAAGTTTTTTATCTTCAAATAAGTTTTTCTTGAAAATTTTAATTACTTTTTCTCCAATGAAAGGGTAAAGGCAAGCGAAAACAAAAAGGCATTTTGGACATTTCCCACACCATTTTCCAATTGGTTTTTTTGTTCCAGAATATGTCCTAAAAGCTACATTACAACTCAAAAAAGCATCAAAATATTTAGGAAATTGAGAAAAGAGAGCACAAATTTCAATTTCGTACAAATTCCTCAAAAGGGAAAAATATTCTAAATTTTTTGCCAAATATTTTTTTGTGTATTTTCTAAATCTTTTTTCAAATTCTTCTGTTTTTGAGTATTGATGGTTAATGATCTGTCCCAAATATTTTACATTTCCTTCATTTGCACTCTTTTCATTTGAGAAAGCTATAAATTTGCAATTTTTCAGGCAAGCGATTAAAACTGCCAAAAAACTTAAATAAGCTGTAAAAGGAGTATGGCCGTTTAAAAATCCTTTTTTATTCAATTCTAAAAGTTTT
>CAYSYN010000040.1:0-5580 GCA_964435445.1 uncultured Candidatus Saccharibacteria bacterium | reverse complement strand
CTTTAATTACCTTTTTCACTGCTTATTTATTAATAACAGGCAAGACTCCTGGATGTCCTAAACAAATTGGACAAATATTAAAATTGGGATGTCTTTCCAAAGGGTCATTCCTGCACGCACAAAACATCTTTGTCTTCGTTTTTAATTCAACATGAATTTCAAGGCCAATTACCGGTATTAATTTCATGTTTTTACTCATCTGTTCTTTTTCTTAAGAACAACTTTCGTGCGATCGCACGAAATGTGTTTTGCGGACGAGTTCTTGAATAATTTTTACACCAGAAGAAGTACCAATAATGTTAGCCCCCCATTTTAAGGCTTTCTTCACATCCTTTAAACTCCTAATTTTGCCTGAAGCTTTAATTAAAAGGCCAGAAGCTGCTTTTTTCATTAATTTTAAATGATAAAGTTTTTCTTTCAATTCTCTGTGCTCTAAAGGATCTTTTTCTGTCGCTGTTTTTACGCAAAAAGCTCCTGCTTTCTTGCAGATTTTGCAAACTTTAACAATTTCTTTGTCTGTCAAATAACCTGAACCAATAATTACCTTTGTCGGCAAAATCTGACAAATTCTCTTTAATTCTTTTTCGATTTTTTTCCATCTTTCATGTTTAACATCTGGAATGTTCACTACAACATCTAATTCGTCTGCCCCATCTCTTTTTGCCTTTTGACAAATTTTAATTTTTTCTTTAGTTGGTGAATCTCCTATGGGATCATCAACTAAAACGATTATTTTAATGTCTGTTCCTTTTAAATTTTCGCTCACAAATTTTACCCATTTTGGTCTCACGCAAACTCCTCTAAATCCATATTTTTTAGCTTCTTTGCAAGTTTTCAAAATATCTTCTTTTTTAGCTTCTTTTTTTATATTTGTATGATCAATTAGTTTGGCAATATTTTTTATTTTTTCCATAATTTTTTCAATGTAATTTTTTTAATTTCTTTTGCCACTTCCTCAATAGACCTTTCTCCATCAATAACGAAAATATTAGGAAATTTCTTTGCTAATTTCTCATAATTTTGCCAAACCTTCTTTAAAATTCTTTCCTTTTCGAAAAGAGTAACTTCGAAACGATCTTTTTTAATCCTTTGGAGACAAACTTTAGGAGAAACTTTTAAAAAGAAAGTGATGTCAGGTAATAAAAATTTCTCGTTGATTTTGATTAACCAATCCAAATCTTTAATCTCTAAGTTTCCATAAGCTAATGTAGAGAAAAAATATCTGTCTGAAATAACATTGATTCCTCTCTTCAAAAGAGGAATAACTTCTTTTTCCAAATGATAGGCTCTGTCGGCACAGAATAAAAGCTGAAGACAAACTTGAGAAGATTTCCAATCATGAGTAAGTTGACTTTTAATTAAACCACCAATTAAATAAGAAGTTGGCTCCTTTGTAATATGTGTTCTTTTTCCTACTTTATTTAAGGTCTCAGCTAAAAGCTTAGCTTGGGTTGATTGGCCAGAACCATCTAAGCTATCAAAGACGATAAATTTCCCAGGATAGGGATTTTTTTTCATTTTTTTAAAAACAATATTTTATTTTTTGAAACCTTTTTCTAAAATTTACTACTTTTGTTTTAATTTTCTTTAAACTCTCTTTACCAGAGAGAGCTTCTTTCATCAAATGAGCTATTTTTTTCATTTCTCTTTCTCCCATTCCTACCCTTGTTACTTCTTGAACTCCGATTCTAATACCAGAAGGATTTTGGGTGGCATCTACATCTTTGTCTTGGGGTAAAGCCATTTTATTCAAAATAATGTTTGTTTTTTCTAATTTTTCAGCTACTACTTTTCCCCCACCAAAATTTCTGACATTAACTATTATTTGATGAGACTGAGTAAAACCTTCTTTTTGAGCTAAAACTTCAAATCCAAGCTGGAAAAGGGATTTGGCAAGAGCTTTTGCGTTTTTAATAATTTGTCTTGCATAATTTTTTCCAAACTTTTCCATTTCCAAAGCAGTAATTGCCAAAGAAGGTAATCTGAAAATATGGTGATTGGAAATGATTCCTGGGAAAATAGCTTGTTGGATTTTCTTCCAAATTTTTTTATTTAATTTTGGATTTCCCAAGATAATTCCTCCTTGTGGTCCAGGAAATGTTTTGTGAGTGGAAGCTGTAATGATATCTGCTCCTTCTTTGAAAGGATTTTGAAAAAAGCCTGCGAAAATCAAGCCAAAAACATGAGCTGCATCATAAACAATAATAGCTTTTGTATGTTTTCTAATTTCTTTTATTGGCTCTGGAAATAAAAACATTGATCTACCAAACATAATCAATTTTGGTTTTATTTTCTTTATCAATTTTACTGTTCCTTCAACATCTAGTTTCATCTTTTCTGTATCAAAGGGCATAGAAACGCTTTTTAAACCACAAACACCAGCAATCCCGTATTCAGTAGAAGAAACATGGGCACCAAATGTTAAACCTGGGGCCAAAAAGACATCACCTGGTTTCAAAATGGCATGGTAAACTGCCAAATTGGCAATGGCACCTGAAATTGGTCTCACATCAACAAAAGGTGTTTTAAATTTTTTAGAAAAAATTTTCAAGCAAATTTTTTCAATTTGGCTAGCAAATTTGACTCCTTGATAATGTTCTTTGAATTCTCCATTTTTTATGTCATGTTCGTTGTATCTTCCTACAAAATCGGAAATCAAGAATTTTTCAGCTAGAGGAGAAAGTAAATTTTCAGAAGCAATTAAATTCAAACATTCTTTCTTTCGCCATCTATTTTGCTCTTTGACAATTTTTTCAATTTTTTTCAGAATTTCCATTTAACCTTCCCACCTTGCCCAGACCTTGAACATTTTTTCTTGAATTTCAATTGCTTTTTTTAAATTAAATGTTTTGAATTTCCCCTTTCTCATTTCTGGAATAGTAGGAATAAAAAAATCTTTAGTTTTGTCTTTAAAAGGGCAAAAGGTTCTTTCCCTTGCTTTATCTTCTGGACAAGCACCTCTCATCAAACCTCTGCAACCTACCATTCCTCTCATGATGGGAAGTTTTTTTATTAAAGCAAAATAAATTTGAGAAGCCAAACATCTAAATTCAGGAGAAGCTCTCACACAAAGACGCAAACTCAGAAGATTTAGAAGAGATCTTAAATTGATAGTCACATGGTAAATACCTACTGCTTGGCAAAAAGGCAAAATATATCTTGCAGATTCTTTTGGCAAACCTTCTTTTAAAAAATTCTCGTAAATTTTTAAATTTTCTTTTACTTTCTCTAAAAAAATTCTTCTCTTTTCTTTATTTTTTAAAAGATGCCAAGGCAAAATTATTTCGTAAAAGGGCTGGGCTACTTTTCTGTATCTTGTTGAAAATCCTGTATGAGAAACAATCCTGTGTTCTAAAAATTCAGGAGCAATGCCTTTTGTCATCTGAATATCAAACTTAATTAAAATATGTTCTACTGCTGAAGTATAATCGTTTCTGACAATCATTTCAAAAACTTCTTTTTCTTTCATTTTACTCGGTACCCCACTCACTCTCGCTGCCTCAACCACTTCTTTCCAAGCATCTTTTCCCTTTAAAACCTCAAAATTCCAAATTCTAGGTTTTACAATTTTTATTTTCATTTTTTCAACTCTTTGTAAATTTTGCTTTCTGTTGGCTTTTTATCTAAATGATACTTTGAGGTTTTTCTTTTATTATAAGGAACTTTAGCTGGTGAGGTTAATAGTTCAAACCCTAATTGGCAAATTTTTAAACCAGGATAAAGAATAATAGGAACTTTGCCAATGTTGCTCATTTCTAAGGTTAATCTTCCGCTGAATCCTGGATCAATATAGCCTGCTGTTGAATGAACTAAAAGCCCTAACCTTCCCCAACTGCTTCTTCCTTCAATTTTAGCTCCAATGTCAGCAGGTAAAGTAATTTCTTCTAAAGTCACTCCCAAAACAAATTCTCCAGGATGTAAAATGAAAGGTTGATTTTCTTTTACCCTGATTAACTTGGTTAAGTTTTTGAAAGTTTTGGGATTTTTGGGATCAATAAAAGGACTTTTCACTTGATTAAAAACCCTAAATTCATTACCCAATCTCAAATCTAAAGAAGCAGGTCCCAATTGAGTTTCAAAATCTGGTAAAGGTTTTATCTTTATTTTTCCCTCTTTTATGAATTTTTCTATTTCCCTGTCAGAAAGAAGCATTTTTAATCTACAATTTCAATTCCCATATTTTTGGCTTGGCTTTCAATGATTTTCATTGCCTTTTCGATATCTTGAGTGTTCAAATCTGGAAGTTTAATTTTAGCTATTTTTCTCAGTTGTTCTCTTGTAATTTTTCCCACTTTCTTTTTGTTGGGTTCACCTGACCCCTTTTCAATTCCGGCAGCTTTCTTTAAAAGCTGCGAAGTCAAAGGAGTTTTGATTTTAATATCAAAGCTTTTGTCTTCATAGATTATTACCTTAACAGGAAGAATAAATCCTGCCTTATCTTTAGTTTGAGAATTAAATTTATCACAAAAATCTTTCAGATTTATTCCAAAGGGAGCTAAAGCAGGACCTACCGGAGGAGCAGGGGTAGCTTTTCCTCCTTCAATCAAAAGTTTTACTTTTGCTTTTATTTTTTTTGCCATTTTTACAATTTTTTCACTTGCAAAGAATCTAATTCCACTGGGGTGTCTCTGCCAAAAAGATTGATTAAAACTTTCACTTTTCCTCTCTCTTCGTCAATTTCAGCTACTTTTCCTTCAAAATCTTTGAAAGGACCGTCTGTAATCTTTACTAAATCTCCAACTTTAAATTCTATTTTGTATTGTGGTTCTTTCACCTCCATTCTTTTTAATAACTCTTCTATTTCTTTTTGGGCGATAGGAATGGGAGTAGTACCTGCTCCCAAAAATCCAGTCACGTTTGGCGTATTTCTTACTACATACCAAGAATCATCGTCTACAATCATTTCTACTAAAACGTAACCTGGATAAATTTTTTCCTCTACCACTACCCTTTTTCCGTTCTTTATTTTTATTTTCTTTTCTTTTGGTACTAGAACATTAAAAATTTTGTCTTGCATGCCGAAAGTTTCCACTCTTTGTTTGAGGGCTTTAGCCACTGCTTCTTCATACCCTGAATAAGTATGAATGGCGTACCATCTTCTTTCTTTTGGTAATCTTTGTCTGGGCATATTAGAAAAGGAAAAATTTTTTCAAAAGAAAAACGAAAATTAAATCGCAGGCCCAAAGATAAATAGCAACAAATGTAGTGACAAGAATAACAATAATGGTATAGTTTAACGTCTCTTTCTTACTCGGCCAGGTTACCTTTTTCAATTCTAAAAAAGACTCTCTCAAAAAGTCAAAGGCCTTAGATGTCCAGGTTTTTAACTTTTTTAGCATAAATTTGAATAAATTTTTTCCTTGGCAAAACATCCTTTCCCATTAAAGTATCAAAGATTTTGTCAGCTTCTTTTGCATCTTCTATTTTTACTCTGATTAAAATTCTTTTTTCAGGGTCCATTGTCGTTTCCCAAAGCTCTTGAGGATTCATTTCGCCAAGTCCTTTGTACCTTTGCAAAGAAATTTTTTCTCCTTTTAAATTCTTTAAAATTTTTTCTTTCTCTCTTTCTGAGAAAGCATA
>CAYSYN010000039.1:0-5634 GCA_964435445.1 uncultured Candidatus Saccharibacteria bacterium | reverse complement strand
TTTATCTCCGATAAATCGAAGCCAGGTAATTTTATGCAGACCAAAGAGTGGCCTATAAATCCCAGGTGGTAATTTATTACCTTCCAAAATGATTAAAGTATGGTTAAATCCCCATTGGAAATAAACCCCTATTGTTCCTTTCGTTATCAATAAAAACCTTTTAGGTTCCATTTCCGTAACCATCGCTTCTAGCATTTTTAGAAGAGCTAGTTGAATAATTTCCACTCTCCCACCGATAATAATATAAATATTTTTCTCTTAATTGTCAAGCTGATTTCAAAGTTCAATTTTTAAAATTTCAATTTCAGTAAAAGGTTGGCGATGCCCTTTTTTTACTCTGTATCTTTTTCTTCTTTTGTGTTTCAAAATGATAATTTTTTCTCCTTTTCCTTGTTTTAAAACTTTCCCTATGACTTTCGCTCCTTTAACAAAAGGGGTGCCAATTTTTACTTTCCCTTCTTTTTCCACTAACAAAACCTTATCAAAAATAACTTCTTGACCTTCTTCTTTTTCAATTTTTTCAATTTGAAGTTTTTGGCCAATTTCAACTAAATATTGTTTTCCTCCTGTTTTAATTACTGCTTTCATTTTCTGCTTTTAATTTTGGTGTTTCTCTTAATTTTAAAGATTCCAAAGAAGACCTGATTTGTGAAATTTTGTTTTTATATTCCAAGTATGCATTTTGAATCATAATAGCCCCCCTCGAAATTCTGTTTTCTAAAATGTTTTCCATCTCATCTAAATTTTTGGCAATAGAAAGTAAATGGTTTTGCAAGTTTTCAATATCAATAGATATAGCATATTGCAAGTGAAGTCTATACATGTACAAAAGAAGGGGCAAGACCATAGAATAAGGAAGTAAAATTACATTTTCTTCTCTTGCTTTCAAATGGGCTCTCTGACAAACAGAATAGACAGAATCAGGAATGGCAGCAATCGCCTGCGACCATGTTAAATCGGGATCGATATATTGGCTCACCTCTTTAATTCTTCTCATCACTTCTTTATCGATTTCATCAATAATTTCTTTTCTTTTCTCAGGACTTTCTTCCTTTTCTAAATCCAAAATCAATTTGGAAGCTGGCCATTTGGAATCGATGGGTAATCTTTTTCCGTTTGGCAAAATTAAAGCAAACTCCACTACCTTTCCTCTTACCTGAAAGTTTGTCTCTATCATTTCTGGAGGAAGCTTTTTGAAAGTTTCTCTTAAAATTTCTTCCCCTGAAATTCCCTTGGCTGTCGTTCCTGCTAAAATTTGATCTACTCTTTTAATTCTTTCTAAAAATTCTTTTTCTTTTTCTTTCCTTGCTTCATCTCTTCTTCTCAATTCTTCCAAAAGCTCTCTTGTTTTTTCAATTCCGTCTTTCAATCTATCTTGAAATTGAGTCCCCAAAGAAAGTTTCTCTTTTATTTCTTGAATATCCTTTGCCTGTTGTAAGTTTATTTGGCTTTGCTGGCCAATTTTCTCTGAAAGTTTAAAAAGGAAATAAAGAAAAAAGGCGAAAAAAAACAAAATAAGAAAAAAAAGAATATTTTCCAAAGACATTCTTTAATTTTACACTATTTTAGGAAAATTTCAAAGATGAGATAAAGAAAATAAAGCAAAATTAAAATTTTTCCTTCCCTTTCTGTGATCTTTTGACCACTCCTTAGTAAAAAAAGAAAAAAGAAAGCAGAAATTAAAAGGAAAATTCTGGAAACTAAAATGGCTTTGAAATTTTCAATCTGAATAGGAAAAATCAAAGCAACAATTCCTAAAACCAAAGTAGTAGTAATGATAACGCTCCCAATTAAATCTCCCAAAATTAACCAGTCTTGACTGCTTTTTGCGCATTCAATAGTGAAAATAATTTCTGGAATAGCGTTTCCCCAGCCAATGACCAAAAGTGCAATAAACCAAATAGGTAAATTAAAATGATGAGAAAGAAACTTTGTTGATTGAACAATACCATGAGAAGAAATTAAAATAACAAAAACAGAAAGAGAGAAGATGGCTAAATTCTTAAAGAAGAATCTTAAATTTAATTCTTCTTGAATGGAATCATAAATTTTTTTAAATCTTTCTCTTTTAAAGAAAAGCCAAACAATGTAGAAAAGGAAAATAAGCAAAAGAAGGAAACCGTCTGCTCTAGAAAGAGTATTGTCTAAAATTAAAAAAGAAAACAAAAGAGTAAGCAAGATTAAATATAGGGCGCTATTTTGAACTGTTCTACTAGGGGCAGATAAGCCAGCTTTTGAAATTAAAGCAGCCATTCCTGCCAATATTGTCAAATCAATAATGTTTCCTCCAATGACATCTCCTAGAGAGAGTTGGGGAATTTTGTTTAAAGCAGAAACTATTCCCACAAAAAGATTTGGCAAAGAAGCTGAAAAAGCAAAGAATAAAAAAGCGACAACAAATTCTTTCCACCCTAAAAATTTGGCTATTCTAGAAAGAGAATGAACAATCCATCTTGAAGAAAGAACAAGGAAGAAAAAAGAAATGATAAATATGAGAATGTTTAACCAAACCATCTTTAGAAAGAATAAATTATTTCATAAAAAATACCGACCAAAAAGATAGCCATTAAAGGATAGATAAATTTAGATTTGGGATTGACTTTTTTATACATTAGCAAAATCAGAATCCCATTTGTACCTAATGTGACAGCGCCAACTAAAGAAATAGCTTTAATATATTGTTTAAAACCTAAAAGAAAAAAGAAGAGAGGGGGAAATAAAGTAAGAAGAAAAGAAGTTATTTTTTTTATTTTTAAATCGTACAAAAATGTCTTCTTTAAAGTTAACCCCAAAGAAATAAAAGAAGTAAAAGTAGTAAAGACGCCAAAGAGATAAAAAAGTTTTAAAATTTTTTTTCCCAAAACTTTTTCCAAACCTGAAAGAGCGTCGGGAGAGGTTTCTTTTTGGCAAATTCCACAAATTAAAATGGCAAAAAGGAGATAAAATAAAGCGCAAATTAAAATAGAAAAGAAAATAACTTTCTTTAATTTCTCTTTTTCTTTGCCTAACATTTCTTCAATTTCTGGAATAATAGAAGCTCCCCAAAGAGCAAAAAGAAGGGGGCCGTAAGGTAAAAATAAATTTTCTTTTTCAGGTTGAACGAATAAAGTTTCAAATTTAAAAGAAGAAATGCCCAACAAAAATACAAAAACTAAAATTACTAAGAATAAAAAACTGTCTAAAAATTCTATTTTAGAAATGGCTTTAATTCCAAAGAAAATAAAAATGGCTCCCAAAAGAAAATAAAAAAGAGTAAAGAAAAAAGGGTCTCCTTCAAAGAATTTTGCCAAAAAGTTTCCTCCAATAATTAAGTAAGCTAGAAGGGTTCCATAAAAACCAAAAACGGAAGAGAGGAAAGCTATTGTTTCTCCCTTTTTTCCCAAATGATATTTGGCAAAGCCCGGGAACCTTTTTAAATCAGGAGTTAAAATGGCTAATTTCCCAAAGAGCAAATGAATTAAAATAACAATGGGAGTTAAAATGAAAAAATAAGAAAGCATAACGAAAAGCCCCACTTTAGAGAGAATGTAAGGCAAAGAGAAAAAACCAACTCCAATAATTGTTCCAGAAAGAGTAGAAAAGGCAAAGAAAAATTTTTTAACTGATCTCATAAATTTTTTTTCTTGAGAAGAAATACCATTTTGTAATCTCAATCAAAGCTAAACTTAAAAAACCAAAAGAAATTAAAATTCCCCAATCAAATAAATTTAAATTCTTTGTTTTCAATAAAGTTTGGAAAGGTGAAAAATAAACAGAGCCAAGAAGCATCAAAAGAGAGAAAAACCAAGAAATTATTAAAAATTTGTTGGAAAGAAGATTTATTTGCCAAATATTTTTTGACAAACTTTTGCAAGAAAAAATGAAAAAAATAGAATCTATAGCTAAGCTCACAAACATGATTGTTCTAATATGCCAAATATCATAGTTTGTAAATTTTTGCAAAGCCCAAAAAAGAGAAACTAAAATCAAGTTCAAAATAGCCCCAACAATAAAAATAATCACTTTCATTTCTTTAGTTAAAAGGGAAACTTTTGGAGAAGGTTTTTTTTCAAGCAAATCTTTTTCTTTTGGTTCAAAAGAAAGAGAAACGCTTAAAGGACCGTCTTCAATCAAATTTATCCATAAAATTTGGGTAGCAGTTACAGGAAGGGGCCAGCCAAAAATTAGGGAAGCAGAAATTAAAACGATTTCTGCAAAGGAGCTAGCAAACAGATAAGTAATCACTTTTTTGATATTTTCAATAATTCCCCTTCCCTCTTCAATGGCAGCGACAATGGTGGAGAAAGAATCGTCCAACAAAACTAAATCTGCTACTTCCTTTGCCACATCCTGCCCAGATCCCAAAGCTACGCCAATGTCAGCTTTTTTTAAAGCAGGAGCATCATTAATTCCGTCTCCTGTCATAGCGACAACTTCCCCTTTTTCTTTTAAGGCAGAAACGATTCTCATTTTATGGCGAGGTTCTACTCTGGCAAAAATTTGGATTTTGTCTAAGATTTTGTCAAATTGTGTTTCTGAAATTTTATCTAAATCTTTCCCTTCCAAAATGTTTTCTTCTTTAACTTTAATTCCTAATTCTTCAGCTACTGCTTTTGCTGTCAATTTGTGATCTCCTGTGACAATAATTGGTCGCAATCCTGCTTTTTTGCAAAGTTTGATTGCTTCTTTAACATCAGGTCTTATCGGATCTTTTATCACAATTAACCCCAAAAAATTCAAATTTTCAATTTCTCTCTCTAGATTTTCTGGAATTTTTTCAATTTCTTTTTTTGCTACTCCCAAAATTCTCAATCCCTTTTTTGCCAAATTTTCTATTTTCTTTTCCCATACTCTCCTTTTTTCAGTTTCAAAAAAACTTTTTTCTAAAATTTTCTCTGGAGCTCCGCAAACAAAAAGAATATTTTTTTCTTTTTCTTTGATCAATTTTGCAGAAAATTTATTTTTAGGATTGAAGGGAAGCTCAGCAATTTTTCTTTTTTCTAGATCTTCTTTATCAAATCCAGCTTCAATTCCAGCTTCCAAAAGGGCTTTGTTTGTGGGAGAACCTCTAATTACCCATTTTTCTTTTGGCTCTTTTGGGTTTTCAATAAAAGCTTCAGAGATTAAAGTAGCAGCTTTTAAAATTTGAGATTTTTTTCCAATCACCTCAACTACTTTCATTTTCCCTTCAGTTAAAGTAGCTGTTTTGTCAGTGCAAATAACCGTTGCTGATCCCAAAGCTTCTGCTGCCACCAATTTCCTCACCAACCCCCTTCTTTTTAAAATTCTTTGCATTCCTAAAGCTAAAATGGTAGTAGTGCCAATGGGCAACCCCTCTGGAATGGCAGCTACGGCAATGGCAATCGAAGTTAAAAACATTTCTTTGAAAGATTTTCCAACCAAAATTCCAGAAAGAAAAATGAAAAAGCAAATAATGAGAAGCAATATTCCCACCCATCTTGAAAAATGAGAAAGTTTCTTTTGATAGGGAGTTTTTTCTTCTCTTTCTTCTTTAATTAATCTTGCTATCTTTCCCATTTCTGTATTTTCTCCTGTAGCCACCGCAATTGCCTTTCCTTTTCCTTCTTCCACAATCGTTCCCATAAAGACCATATTGTCTCTGTCTGCCAAAGGAGTTTCTCTGGGAAGCAAAAG
>CAYSYN010000038.1:0-5666 GCA_964435445.1 uncultured Candidatus Saccharibacteria bacterium | reverse complement strand
ACTACTAATTTTGGCGGAGGAGGTGGGAATCGAACCCACGGTCCCTGTTAAGGGACGCAGGTTAGCAACCTGCTGCCTTGCCACTCGGCGCACTCCTCCTCTCTTTCAATTTAAATTTTTTCTTTCAAAATGTCAATTTGTCTTCACCGGGTTTTGCGATAGCTACTGCTGTTCCAATGACTTTTTCAGCTCCAGCTTCTTTTAAGATCTTAGCTGCTTCTTCCATGGTCGCTCCGGTAGTGAAAACATCATCTACTAGCAAAATTTTCTTTCCTCTTACTTTCTTCTCTACTTTGAAAACACCTTTTAAATTCTCTTTTCTTTCTTTTTCAGAAAGTTCAACTTGGGGCAAAGTAGGTTTCTCTTTTATTAAACAATCTGATATTAAAGGGACCTTAAAGAAATCTACTAATTCTTTGGCTATTTCTTCAGCTTGATTAAATCCTCTCCATCTCAGTCTCTTTTTTTCTAGGGGAATGGGAACTAAAATAAAATCTGAAAAATCAAATTCTTCATCTAAAAGTTGAAAGTGAACCTTTATTAAATTTGCCAAGTCTTTCTTTAACTCTTTAACAAAAGGCTCGTATTTAAAAGCTAAAATCATTCTTTTGACAATTGCGTTCTTATACTCTGTGGCTACGAAGAGGTCGTCTAGAAATTTAGTTTTCAATTTTTTGTGAAATTTGAAGACTTCGATCGTGGCAAGGCAATCTCGGCATAAAAAAGTCCCTTCTCTTTTGCATCCAAAACAAAATTTAGGGAAAAGAAGATCTAAAATAAAATTTTTAACTTTTTTCCAATCCATTTTTGTTTTATAATAGTTCTATGCTCAATTTTCTTTTTAAAAAGAGATTTTTGGGAATTGATGTTGGAACTTATTCAATAAAAGTGATTGAGCTTTCCTCTTTTGGGGGAAGGATAAAGCTTGAAAATTTTGGAGAAATTCCAGCCAAAGCCGTTTTTAAAAAGCCCTTTAGAACCTTTGAAAAAAATACTCTCTCTCTTGCTCTCAAAGATATTGTCAGAGCAACAAAAGCTGTTTTTGAAGAAGCAGGTATCAAAGCAAAGAAAGTTTTTTTCTCCATTCCTGATTTTGCCACTTTTTTTACTACTTTTGAACTCCCTCCCATGACAAAAGAGGAAATTCCTTCTGCCGTTGAGATTGAAGCAAGGAGACACGTACCAGTTCCCTTGAGCGAAGTAGCATTTGATTGGCAGATTTTGAACAAAATGCCAAAAAAAGGAGAAAAAATAAAAATTTTACTTGTGGCCGTTCCTCTGGAAGTAGTCAACCAATACAAAGCTTTTGCTAATTCTCTTAAATTAAAATTAATCTCTCTAGAAGCTGAAGTTTTTAGTTTAGCAAGAGTTTTTGGTCAAGAAGGCAAAGTTGTTGCCATTTTTGATTTAGGAACAAGATCCACCACTTGCAGTATCGTTGAAGGAAAAACTCTTTACACTTCTTTCAGTTTGGATATTGGGGGAGATTTCTTTTCTGAAAGGATAGCCAAGGGTTTGGGAATTGAGATAGAAAAAGGAGAAAAGTTAAAAAAAGAGGTTGGATTGTCTGAAGAATCGAAAGTGAGAGAAATTTTGATTCCCATTTTAAATTCTATTGTTCATGAAGGAGAAAAGATTTTCCAAAACTATGAAAGGAAAAGGAATCGCAAAATTGAAAAAATAATTTTAGCTGGAGGAAACGCAAACTTGCCAGGACTTGCAGAATACTTTAAAATTCAATTTAAGAAGGAGGTTGAAATTGGAAATCCCTTTAAAAAAATATTTTACCCTCCCATTTTAGAAAAAACTCTCAAAGAAATGGGTCCCTCTTTCGCTGTCGCTACAGGATTGGCGCTAAGAGGGTTTGAAAAATAAAATGGAAATAGTACCAAAACCAAAACCAGAAATTCCTCTTTCAAAAAAAATTATTCCTCTTTTATCTTCTTTAATTTTAATTTCTCTTGTGACATCTTTTCTGATTCTTTCCTTTTTTGAAAAGAAACTTTCTTCTCAACAGGAAGAATTAACAAAAAGACTTCAGGCTTTAAAAACTCCAGAAGAAAAGGAATTGGAGGAAAAAGTGAAAATTTGGGAAAAAAGACTTTATTTTTTAAAATCAATTCTCCAAGAACATCTTTTTTCTTCTCGTTTTTTCCCTTTTTTGGAGGGCAAAATCCACAAAAGCGTTGTCATAAAATCAATTAAATTTGAACCTCAAGTAGGCAAAGTTTCTTTTACTGCTCAAACAGATAATTTTCAAAATCTTGGAAAACAACTCTTCCTTTTGAAAGAAGATGAGAGAGTGAGCAATTTAAGTCTTTCTAAAATTTCTTTAACTTCAGATGGAAAAGTCCAATTTGATATTTCATTTTCATTTAATAAAGAATTTTTAAAATAAGATGGAAAAACAAAAAACCATCATTTTCCTTCTTTTCCTTCTCTTTGTCTTTCTCTTTTCCTATTTTTTTCTTTTTCCCAAATACAAAAATTACCAGAGGTTAAAAAGAGAGATATTCCATCTTGAAAAGGAAATTCAAACTTTCCAACAATATTTTCAAAAATTAAAAGAAATCTATAAAAAATTAAAAGCGAAAGAAGAATCAACCAAAGCAGAATTAGCTCTTCCCAAAAATCCAGATTTGCCCAAAATCCTTAATTTTATTCAAATTTCTACAGGTGAAAATGGGCTTCTTTTAAAAGAAGTTTCTATCACCCAGAGTGTGAAATCTCTAGAAGAAGAATCGCCTTCTCCAGAAACTACTTTTTCTGCTGAGGAAACTACATCTCAATTAAAAATTGGAGAGATAAATCTTGAACTTAAAATCTCTGGAAATTATTCTGATTTTAAAAACTTTCTTTCAGACATTGAAAAATCAGCAAGATTAATCCAAATTGAAAATATAGAATTTTCTGCTCCAAGCAAAGAAGAAAGATTTGAATTTAAAATAAGAGCAAAAACATTCTTTTTACCAGAAAAATGAACGGAGAAAAAACAATCTTAGAACAAGAAAAAAAGCAAAAAATGTTGCTTTTCGTTTTCGTTGTCATCATTTTTGTTACAGGATTGATCTTATGGAAAGGATATTTCAAACCTGCTTCTTCAGAAGAAGTATCCATTCCAGAATTTCTAGAGAAAAAAAGAGAAATCAAAATTGACCTTGAAGTTTTAGATCATCCCCTCTGGAAAGATTTAAAGCCTCTTCCTGAAATTTCTCCTCCTTCTAAGGAAGAAATTGGTAAAGAAAATCCATTTTTACCTTAATGTCAATCATAAAAGAATTAATCAAAAGAGGGATTATTGATAGACAAAAAGGAACCCAAATAGAGTTGGAAGCAAGAGAAAGGGAAAAAAGCATAGAAGAAATTCTCATTGAAAGAAACCTTATTGATGAGGAAAAACTTTTTCAAATAAAATCTCAAATTCTAAATATTCCTTTCAAGACAGTAGAACCAAAAGAAGTGCCTCCTGAAGTTTTAGACATTATTCCAGAGGAAACGGCAAAATTTTATAAAATGATTCCTCTGGCAAAAAGAGGGAATATCTTGGAAGTGGGAATGGTTTGGCCAGAAGATATTGAAGCCAAAGAAGCTTTAAAATTTTTAGCAAGAAAAGCTAATTTAGAGACAAAAATATTTTTAATTTCTCTCTCTAACTTCAAAAAAATTTCACAAAGATACAGGATGACACCAAAAGAGATTGAAAAAATGATTGAAAAAGCAGAAAAGGAAATGAAAACTGCTGTTCCTCCTTTAATAGGAATTGAAAGAATAGTTGAAGAGGCTCCCGTCGTCAAAGCAGTGGAAAATATTTTAAGGTATGGAGTTGAAGGAAAGGCTTCAGACATTCATATTGAACCTTTAGGAAGAAGAACGAGGGTAAGATTTAGGACGATGGGAAGATTGTTTTCAACTTTGACTTTTCCGGCAAAAATCCATCCTGCTCTTGTAGGAAGAGTGAAAGTTTTAGCTAATTTGAGATTAGATGAAACAAGAATTCCTCAAGATGGAAGATTTTCTGAAGAGTTTGAGGGAAGAAAAATAGATTTTAGAGTTTCCACTTTTCCCACTGCTAAGGGAGAGAAAGTAGTGATTAGAATTTTGGATCCTCGAATTGGTCTGAAAAAAATGGAAGAATTGGGTTTGAGTAAAAGAAATTGGAAAGTTTTGGAAGAGGGAATTAAAAAACCTTACGGAATGATTTTGGCCACAGGTCCTACAGGATGCGGGAAAACAACCACTCTTTATGCCATTCTGCAAAAATTAAACAAAGAAGAAGTAAACATTGTTACTTTGGAAGATCCTGTTGAATATTTAATAGAAGGAATAAATCAATCTCAAATTAGACCCGAAATTGGATATACTTTTGCCAAAGGCCTAAGACATGTTTTAAGGCAAGACCCAGATATCATTATGGTTGGAGAAATTAGAGATGCAGAGACAGCTTTTTTGGCCACCCACGCTGCTTTAACTGGCCATTTAGTTTTATCCACTTTGCACACAAACAATGCCTTAGGGGTCATTCCGAGATTAATTGATTTGGGGGTGCAACCCTTTTTGATTTCTCCTACTTTAAATTTGGCTATTGCTCAAAGATTGGTAAGAGTTCTGTGTCCTCACTGTAAAAAGAAAGTAAAAGCAAGAAAGGATATTGAAGAGCTAATTTTAAAAGAAATTGAAGAAATGCCAGAAAGAGAAAAAATGAAAATAAAAAAACCTATTTATATATTCGAGCCCCAAGGTTGCAAAAAGTGTGATTTCAAAGGATATGTGGGAAGAACGGGAATTTTTGAAATTTTAAAAATGGACGAAAACCTAGCTGAAATTATTTTAAAAGAACCTACAGAATCTAAAATATTGGAGGCAGCAAAAAAACAAGGTATGATAACTATGAGACAAGATGGAATTTTGAAAGTTTTAAAAGGAGAGACAACAATTGAAGAAGTTTTAAGAGAAACTAAATAATATGGATTATTCAGCTTGGTTAAAAAGATTGTTGCAAATAGCTGTTTTGGAAGGAGCTTCAGATTTGCATTTGGTGGCAAATTATCACCCGACAATAAGAGTGGCAGGAAAACTCATTCCTCTTTTAAAAGAGAAAAAGCTTTCTATGGTTGATACGCAAGGTTTGGTTTTTTCTATGCTTACTGAGGAACAAAAAAACAGATTTTTGAAAGAAAAAGAAATTGATTTTTCTTTTGAGTATGGAGAAAAAGCGAGATTTAGAGTAAACGTTTTTTTTCAGAGAGGGAAAATATCTGCTGCTCTAAGATTGATTCCTTCAAAAATTCCCACGATTGAAGAATTAAATTTACCCCCAATTTTGCATTCTTTTACAAAAGCTACTCAAGGATTTGTTTTAGTCACGGGTCCCTCATCTCATGGAAAATCCACTACCTTAGCTGCCATGATAGATGAGATAAATCATAGTCGGGCAGCTCATATTATTACTATTGAAGATCCAATAGAATATGTTTTCACCCCTGACAAATCTATCATTGAGCAAAGAGAAGTAGGGTCTGATACCCATTCTTTTATCAGAGCTTTAAGATCTGTTTTAAGAGAAGATCCAGATGTCATTATGGTAGGTGAAATGAGAGATCCAGAATCAATTTCTATGGCCATTACGGCAGCAGAAACAGGACACTTGGTTTTTTCTACTTTGCACA
>CAYSYN010000037.1:0-5888 GCA_964435445.1 uncultured Candidatus Saccharibacteria bacterium | reverse complement strand
TTTCCTCTTCCGGGAAAACTTTTCCTGTCAAAGAAACATTTTCTGGTAAAATAGATTTCAATTTCAAATCTTTGACCAAAGAAGTTCCTCCTTCAACTCGCCAAATAATAGTGTAGGTGGTCGATTGGCCAACTTTTGGAGGCAAAGGACCAGAATTGATAAATCCTACTTCCTCTTCGAAAAACCCTTTTTGAGCTATTTTTATTTTAGAAGTAATCTTTGTTACAAACTCTTCTTTCACCTGAGAGATAAAAACTTTATTTTTTACTTTCGGTTCTCCAATTGCTGAAATTTCTTCTTTTAACTTTATCCAAAATTCTACTTTTCCCTCTTCCATAGGAGATAAAATTTGAAGTTTTGGGTTTTCCCTCCAGTCAAAAACAATAGAATCATCACCTATCTCATAATTTCCAGTTTCTGATTTTAAAGTTTCAAAATCGAAGGCCTCCCCTTCCAATTTGCAAATTAAAAAGAGATTTTTTAAAGTTTCTTCTCCGATGTTTTTGAAATAAATTTCGTAGTGCAGCCATTCACCAGGCGAAGCTACGTATTCAGGATTTCCATTAATTTCTTGGCGAATGAAAATTGAAGGTTTTGTAAGCTGCACTCCTTTTTCGATTTCTTTCAAAAGAATAAATTCTCCCTCTTTCAAGATGCCAATTTTGGCTTTAAAAATTTTTATTTCTCCTACTTCTCCATAAATTCTTCCTAAAATATCTATTTTTCCGCCCTCAAATTTATTCAAAAGAGAAATTTCCCATTCTTTTTGATCAAAAGAAGAAGGGTTAGAATTTAAAAACTCAAAACCTGCCGGCCAATCTGCTTGAATTCTTAAATTTTCTAAAACAGTGTTAGCATTAGAAAAGTAATGAATACTGAAGGAAAAGTTTTTTTGAGGAAAAATGAAAGTAGGAAAATCGAATTCAAAAGTTAAGGGAACAGATTCTATTTGAGCAGTAAAAGAAGTTTCTCTCACATATCTTGCTTTCAAGTTCTTTGGACGAAAACTCATTGAGGCCTTGAAAGTTTTTGTTTCTCCCTCTTTACCAAAAATTTTCACTTTAAAATGAAAACTTTTTTCTTCTCCTGGATAAATAATTTTTCCCAATTCTTCTTTTAAAATTTTTCTTTCTAAAAACCCTTCTTCTGTTAAAGAATTTTTTGGAAATTCAACAATGAGTTCTGGTTCTTCCAATCTAAAATTGCCATTATTTTTGTATTTCACAGTAAATTCTATCTCTTCGCCCGCTATCACTTTATCTGGACCCAAAACTTCCAATTTTAAAACCTCTTTTGAAAAAGAATGTTGCCAAAATAAAAAGGCAAAATAAGCAAAAATGAAAACAGTTAATAAAAAGAAAATTTTAAGAAATTTCATTTTTTTCTGCCAAAAAAGCTAAATATTTTGAAGATAGAGAAAGAGCCTCTGTTAAAATGCTTTCTTTGATTTTCAACCTTTCAAAAAAATCAAAATCTTTTTCTCTCAACAGTTTTAAAAATTTCAAAACGGATTTATCTACTTCTCTTCCCATTCTAGCAACTTTTTGACACCTTTCGCAAATTACACCTCCCAAAGAAAAATCAATAAAAACTCTCTGATTTATCTTTTTTTGGCAAAGGGAACAAAAATTAATTTGAAGGGAATAACCCAAAAGAGAAATTAATTTCCAGAAAAAAATAAGGTAGATTAATCTTTCCCTTTTTGAAAAATTGAGTTTGGAAAATGTTTTTTCCAAAAGAAGAAAAATCTTCTTTTCCCTTTCTGGTCCCCTGATCAGTAAATCCAAAGCTTCAGCTATTTTAAAGGCAATGCTTAATTTTTTTAAATCTTTCTTTATTTTTTTAAATCTTTTTTTGATTTGAGCTCCGACCAATCTTTTTTGATATCTTCCCTCGACAAACTCTATTTCTGAAATAGAAAAAATCTCTATGCCCCCTCTCAATTTTGAAGAAATTTTTCTAATTCCTTTTCCCAAAACCTCAATTCTTCCAAAATCTTTTGTAAAAACAGAAAAAATTTTATCTGCTTCCCCTAAATCTTTTTGTCTGAAAACAAAGCCCAAAGTTCTGTAGCGAGGGAACATTTAAGAAGGAAAATATTTTTTAAAAGCTTCAATAAGCTTAGTTAAATTTTTGGCCATTTTTCTTTCCTCTGGTGTTTCTCCATAATACAGGTCTCGCTTTATCTTCTTTTCAATTTGCCAAAGCTTACTTTTTGTCAAAGAACCTAAATTTGAAGGCCAGTATTTTTCTAAGGCTTCTAAAATTTTCTTTCTCTTTGAAGGAGAACCTTTAAAAACTTCTTTAAAAACATTGTAATCTCTCCAAGCCCAATTTTTAAACTCTCTCTTTGTCACAAAATATTTTTTTTCAAAAACCATTAGATTTTTTTGATTTGAACTAAGACCTTTTTGCCCTCAATATCAAATTTCTTTTGATAAAGAGGTAAGCTTATTTTTTCAAAAGAAATCTTTTTTATTTTAGCTTCTTTTAAAATTTCTTTTTCTTTTTCTCTCAATATTTCAACAATTTCTTTTTCTCCCTCAAAAGCAACAATTATTTTTTGTCTTGGTTTCAAGCCAATTTCTTTTCTCGCTTGTTGTACCCTTCTGATAATCTCTCTTAAAATTCCCTCTTTTTTCAATTCAGGAGTAATTCTTGTCTCTAAAACAAATTCTTTGCCAAATTCAATTTCCTTTACGTTAACTTCCTCTTTAATAAGAGAAAGTAATTCTGGTTCTCTCTTTAAAGTGGTATCTTGAATTTTCAATTTTAGTAAAGGTTGTCTTACTTTTATTTTTGCTTTTGCCCTTTCAGCTAGAGCTCTTTTCACTATCTCTCTCACTTTTTCCATTTTCTTTTCTAATTTTTTGTCAATTTTCTTTCTATCAAACTTTGGCCATTTTTCTAAATGAACAGATTTTCTTTCGTTTTTGAAATTAAATTTGGTAATTTTTTGCCAGACATATTCTGCCAAAAAAGGAATAAAGGGAGCTGCTAATTTACTTAGGGTTAAAAGTAAAAATCCCAAAATTTTTGAAGCTTCTTCAAGTTCTTTTTTATTCTCTGGTTTTTGAAATCTTTTTCTTGCTCTTCTAATGTACCAAAGGGAAAGATCGTCTATGACAAATTTTTCTAATTTTCTTGCCGCCAAAGTAATTTGAAAATGCTCAAGGTCTTTTGTCATTTCTAAAATCAAATTGTTTATTCTAGAAAGAATCCATTTGTCCAAAAGAGTGGAGGGTCTTAAAGGGGAAGAAATTTTAATTTTCTTTGGGACATAAGTTTCAAAGAACAAATAGCAATTCCAAAAAGTTAAAATAAATTTCCTCAAGCTTTCTAATAAATCCTTTTCTGAAAATAGTTTGGCGTCCCAAGGTTGATTAACAGTGAAAAAGTACCACCTAGCAGGATCTGCTCCATATTTTTCTAAAATATCCCAAGGATCGACAACGTTTCCTTTTGATTTTGACATCTTTTCTCCTTTTTCATCTAAAACATGCCCTAAAGATAAAACGTTTTTGTAAGCTGGTCCAAAACCTAAAAGAGTGGAAACAGCTAAAAGTGTATAAAACCAACCTCTTGTTTGATCAATACCTTCTGCAATGTAATCAGCAGGAAAAAGTTTTGGGGGGAAATTTTCTTTTTGTCCTTTTTCAAAAGGCCAGTGGTATTGAGCAAAGGGCATAGAACCTGAATCAAACCAACAATCTATAACTTCGGGAACTCTTCTCATTAAAGAACCGCATTTGGGGCAGAAAAACTCAATTTCATCGACATATGGTCTGTGAAAATCCAATTTACCTTCCTTATTATAAGGAAAAATCCTAAATTCAATTTTCCTAATTTCCCCTGTTTTCATTTTTCTGGGCTCAATTTTTTCCAAAAACTCATCAACCGTCAATCCTTGAACCGCACCCTCTAACATGGCAAAAGGTCTTTGATGGCCAATGAGCAAAATTTTCTTTCCAGAATACTTTTTCTCCAAACTTTTAACAAAGTTGTAAATTCTCATTTTTACTTTGTTGTAGCTTTCCCCTCCCCTTGGAGCTTTTTCAAATCTTGCTTTAAAATCTTTCCAGAAATTGGCATATTCCCCCTCACTTTTTCCTTCAAAAATACCTGCTTGAATGTCTCTCAATCTTTTGTCAAAAATAGGTTTTATACCCAAAATTTTTCCTACAATTTCTGCTGTTTCTCTTGTTCTTCTCAAATCTGAAGCAAAAATTAAATCTATTTTCTCTTTTTTAAGTTTTTTGGCAGCTTTTTCTGCTTCTTTTTTTCCTCTTTCTGTCAGAGGACAGGAAATTTTTTCTGGCAATCTGGAAATTAGAATTGAAAGTTCGTTCATTCTCGAAAATCCATGCCTCAAAAGAAAATACTCATTCTTTGAAAATTTCTGTTTTCTCAAATCTTCTCTTGAGCCAATGACAATTTTGTTTTTGCAGTTTTGGCATATCCAAATAGGCAAAGGAGTGCCCCAATACCTTTCTCGAGATAGCGCCCAATCTTTCAGTTCTCTCAACCACTCTCCAAACCTTCCTTCTTTCAAATAAGAGGGAACCCAATTAATTTTTTTGTTATTTTCTATTATTTCCTTTTTTAGTTTTGTCATTTTAATGAACCAGCTCTTTTTGGCGTAATAAAGCAAAGGAGTTTTGCATCTCCAGCAAAACGGATAATCGTGTTCGTAAATTTCTTTTTTAACCAAAAGGTCTCTTTTTTCTAAATCTGCAATAATAAAAGGGTCAGCTTCTTTAACAAACATTCTTGCAAATTTCTTAACTTCCATTTTGAATTTTCCCTCTTCATCTACGTTGATTAAAACAGGAAATTTCTTTTTTCTTTTCTTTTCATTTTCTTTTTTAATCAATTCCATATCTTCTTGGCCAAAAGCGGGCGCAATATGTACTAGACCCGTTCCTTCTTCCAAAGTAACAAAATCTGCTCCCAAAACTTCCCAGATTCTTTCTTTTTCAAAATCTGGTTGGTAAAAATCAAAAGGTGGTTGATATCGCAAACCAACAAGATCTTTTCCTTTTACCTCTTGAACAATCTCTCCTTCAAATCCAATCTCTTTTTGTCTTTCCTTGGCTAAGATAAAGATTTCTTCATTTTTCTTCAAAAGAATGTATTTAAGTTTCGGGTTGATAGCTACAGCAACGTTTGCAGGTAAGGTCCAAGGGGTGGTCGTCCAAATCAAAAGAGAAGTGTTTTTGTAGTCTGGATTTAATATTTTGAATTTAACATAGATAGCAGGCTCTCTAATTTTTTTGTAACCTTGAGCTACTTCATGTGAAGACAAAGGGGTCCCACATCTTGGGCAGTAAGGAACAACTTTAAAATCTTGATATAAAAGCCCTTTTTCAAAGATCTTTTTCAAAATAAACCAACAAGTTTCGATATATTTTGGATCATAAGTGATGTAAGGATTTTCTAAATCCAACCAAAAACCTATTCTCTCTGTAAATCTTTCCCAGTGTTTTTTGAAATTCCAAACAGATTTTTTACAATCTTTGTTAAATTTAGCAATGCCATATTTTTCAATTTCTTTTTTTGAGTTAATACCTAATTTCTTTTCTATCTGGAGCTCCACTGGCAATCCGTGAGTATCCCATCCTCCTTTCCTAATCACTCTAAATCCTCTCATTGTTTTGTATCTGGGAATAATATCTTTGAAGATACGAGAAAGCATGTGATGTAAACCTGGAGGAGCGTTGGCTGTAGGAGGACCTTCAAAAAAGACAAAGTCTTTTTTGCCTTTCCTTTTTTCTATTGATTTTTCAAAAATTTTGTTTCTTTTCCAAAACCTCAAAACTCTCTTTTCCAGTTTGGGAAAATTAACTTCCATAGCTTTTATTTTAACTCTTTTACATTTTTTCTGGAAG
>CAYSYN010000036.1:0-5944 GCA_964435445.1 uncultured Candidatus Saccharibacteria bacterium | reverse complement strand
AATAGCTACAGGAGGGGAGGCTCATTTGGGAGGTGAAGATTTTGACCAAAGGATAATGACTTGGATCATTGACAAATTCAAAAAAGAAGAAGGAATTGATTTGTCAAAAGATCCTCTAGCCTTGCAAAGAATAAAAGACGCAGCAGAGCAAGCAAAAATAGAGTTATCGTCAATGTTAGAAACAGAAATTAATTTACCCTTTATTACTTCAACTCCCGAAGGACCAAAGCACTTGCTTTACAAATTGACAAGGGCTCAATTTGAACAAATGACAAGGGATTTGGTGGAAAAGTCCATTGAGAGAGTAAAAAAGACGTTAGAAGAAGCAAAAGTGAAAAAAGAGGAGATTGATGAAGTAGTTTTGGTAGGGGGAACGACTTTGATTCCTCAAGTGAGACAGGCTGTAAGAGATTTTTTTGGAAAAGAACCAAACAAACAAATAAATCCTGAAGAAGTAGTGGCTATGGGAGCTGCCATTGAAGCTGAAATTTTAACAGCAAAAGAAGAAAAGAGAGCCCCAGAGGGGGAAATAAAGTCTGTTTTATTGTTAGACGTTTTGCCATTATCTTTGGGAATTGAGACTTTGGGTGGAATTAATACAATCATGATTCCAAAAAATACTACTATTCCTACAGCAAAGACTCAAATTTTCACTACAGCTGCTGACAATCAAACATCAGTGGAAATTCATGTTTTGCAGGGTGAAAGACCAATGGCAGCTGATTGTAGGTCCTTGGGAAGATTTATTTTAGAAGGAATTCCTCCTGCTCCGAGAGGCGTTCCTCAAATTGAAGTTACTTTTGATGTTGATGCTAACGGAATTTTGACGGTAACTGCAAAAGATAAAGCGACAGGAAAAGAGAAATCAATTAGAATTACAGGATCTATCGGTCTTTCCAAAGAAGAAATTGAAAGAATGAAAAGAGAAGCTGAACAATTTGCAGAGCAAGATAGAAAAAAGAGAGAATTAGCTGAAACTAAAAATCAAGCTGACAATTTAATATATGTGGCAGAAAAAACTTTGAGAGAAATGGGGGATAAAATTTCTGCTGATTTGAAAAAAGAAGTTGAAGAGAAAATAGGAGAATTGAAAAAAGCAAGAGATAGTGATAATATCGAAGAGATTAAAGAAAAAATACAAAATCTGTCTCAAGTATTACAAAAAATTGGAGTTCAAATGTACAGGGGTGGGGAAGGACAAACTCCACCTCCGGGTTCAAAATAAAATATGGCCAAAAAAGATTATTACGAAATTTTAGGAGTTCCTCCCGATGCTTCTCCAGAAGAAATAAGAAAAGCTTACTATAGATTAGCTCACAAATACCATCCTGACAAAGGAGGAGATCCGGAAAAATTCAAAGAAATCAACGAAGCTTACAGAGTTCTCTCTGACCCTGAAAAGAGAAGGCAGTATGATATGTACGGAAGAGTTTTTGAAGAAGCTCCAACAGCAGGAGCAGAGACTGGGTTTGAATGGTTTTTTGGAAAGCCATTTGGGTTTGATTTTGGGTTTGAAGATTTGGAAGAAATGGTAGAGGATATTTTCGGCCTTGGATTTAAAAAGAGAAGAAAAAGCGTCAAAAGAGGAAGTGATATTGAAGTGAGAGTAGATTTAGCTTTAGAAGATGTTTTAAAGGGAAAACAAGAAAAAATTTTAATTAAAAAATGGATAAAATGTCAAAGATGTGAGGGGACAGGAGCCGAACCTGGTTCTAGAATAATTAAATGTTCACTTTGTGGGGGAACAGGCTATGCAAAAGAAATAAAGAAAATTCCTTTTGGTCAAATCACAAGAACTGTTATTTGCCCTGAATGCAAAGGAGAAGGTTACAAGCCAGAAAAACCCTGTAACGTTTGCCACGGGGAAGGGAGAATTAAAGGGACAGAAGAAATTTCAGTTTTTATTCCTCCCGGCGTTGATACAAACCAAAGAATAAAAATTAAAGGAAAAGGAAATGCAGGAAGAAAAGGGGGAAAACCGGGAGATCTTTATTTGAGAATTTTCGTCAAAAAACACCCTATCTTTGAAAGAAAAGGAGATGATCTTTACACTACAGTGGAAGTTCCTTTAACTGCAGCTGTTTTGGGAGGAAAAATAGAAGTTCCCACACTTGAAAAAGAAAAAATTTTGTTTAAAATTCCAGCTGGAACGAAAAGCGGAGAAATTTTCAAGGTTTCGGAAAAGGGATTGCCCCATTTTTCAGGATACGGAAGAGGAGATCTTTACTTTAGAGTAGAAATTAAAATTCCAAAAAGACTAACTAAAAAACAAAGAGAATTGCTCGAGAAACTAAGAGAAGAAGGATTGTAAAAAGTAGTTAGTTGTTAGTATTTAGTTTTTAGCAATTAAAAGAGGCCTCCAGTTTCGCGAAAGCGAAACTGGAGAAAGCGACCGCACGGCGAACAAAAAAAGTTTTTAGTTAATTAGTGTTTAGTAATTAACAGTTAAAGAGGCCTCCAAATCACTTCGTGATTTGGAGAAAGCGGACTCGCGGCGAGCGTAGTAAATTCTCAATCGCGTTTAGCGATTGAGCTAGTTAAGGGCGAGCCGCGATGGACGCGCGCCCCCGTAGCTCAGTTGGCAGAGCAGCTCCCTTTTAAGGAGAAGGTCGGGGGTTCGATTCCCTCCGGGGGCATAAAAATTGGTAGTTAGTTGTTAGTAATTAGTAATTAGGGAATGAGAAAATTTTATCTGGAGACCTTCGGTTGCAAATTCAATAAGGCAGATTCTGCTTTAATTAGAAAAATTCTTGAAAAAAGTGGATATCAAGAAGCCTCAGAGAAAGAGGCTCATTTTGTTATTTTGAATACTTGCGGAGTGGTGGAAAGGACAGAAAGAAAAATAATGAAGAGAGCTTTGCAATTAAAAAAGAAAGGAAAAAAGATAATTTTTGCAGGATGCTTGCCTCTAATTTCGCCAAAAATTTGCAAAGAAATTGCAGATGGTGCTGTAGGTCCGACAAACATCTTTAGTTTAAAAAGAGTAATTAAAAATGTCTTAAAAGGAAAAAAATCTTTTTCTTTAAAACAAAAACCAATAGATAAAGCAAAATTAAGATGTTTTGCAATACCAAAAGACACATGCGTAGCTATTGTCCCTATTTCTGAAGGTTGCCTTTCTGCTTGCTCTTATTGCGCGACAAAATTAGCTAGGGGAATTTTGAGAAGTTTTGATAAGAAAGAAATTTTAAAAAATATAAAATTGGCTTTAGATTTGGGAGCAAAAGAAATTCAGCTAACTTCTCAAGATTTGGCAATTTACGGGAAAGATAGAGGAAGATGGGAACTTTTAGATCTTTTAAGAGAAATTTTAAAAATTAAAGCTAATTTCAAGATTAGATTGGGAATGATGCATCCTTTCTTTGCAAAAAAAATTTTCAAAAAACTTTTGGTTTTAATGGAAAATGAAAAATTTTACAAATTTTTACACTTGCCTTTACAATCTGGAGACGATTTTGTTTTAAAAACAATGAATAGAAATTATAAAGTAAAAGATTTTTTAAAAATGGTAGTTCAATTTAGAAAAAAATTCAAAAATTCTATTTTGGCTACAGATGTTATTGTTGGCTTTCCCACAGAAAATGAGAAAGCTTTTCAAAAAACAGTAAAAATTATAAAAAAAATCAAACCTGAAATTTTACATATTTTTAGATATTCAAGAAGAGAGAGAACTAAAGCTTCAAAATTAAAAGATTTTCCGGACAGAATAAAAAAAGAAAGATCTAGAATTTTAACAAAAGTTTGGCTCAAAATTTGTCGGGAAAAAAACAAAAAGTTTTTGGGCAAAAATTTTAATGTTTTGATTACAGAAAAAAGAGAAAACTCTTTTTTAGCAAGGTTAAATTCTTACAAAGCAGTTGTTCTAAAAGAAGGTGATTTGGGAAGTTTTGTGAAAGTGAAAATAATTGGAGCAAAACCTAATTATTTAATTGGTAAAATTTTATGGAAAAAAGGATAATTTTACATTTTGATATGGATTATTTTTTTGCTCAGATTGAAGAAAGAGAAAATCCCCATTTTAAAGGAAAGCCAATTGTCGTTGGGGCTGATCCAAAAGGAGGTAGGGGGAGAGGAGTTGTTTCTACGGCAAATTACGAAGCTAGAAAATTTGGTATTAAATCTGGTATGCCAATTTCAAAAGCTTTCAAACTCTGTCCAAAAGCCATTTTTTTGCCACCAAACATTGAATTTTATCAAAAAGTTTCAGAAAAGATTATGGAAATTGCCAAAAAATACTCTCTAATTTTTGAGCAAATTTCTTTAGATGAAGCTTATTTGGATATTTCTTTTTTGAGAAGTTTTAAAAAGGCAAAAAAACTAGGGGAAAAATTAAAAAAAGAGATTTTCAAAAAAGAAAGGTTGACATGCACAGTGGGTATTGGTCCCAACAAACTAGTAGCTAAAATTGCCACAAATCAAGCAAAACCTAACGGATTGTTAGTTATCACTCCCAAAAAAGTAAAAAGCTTTTTGGCCCCTTTAGACATTGAGGAAATTCCAGGCATTGGACCAAAAACAGCAAAAAAATTAAAAAGTTTGGGAATTAAAACTATCTCTCAATTGAGAAAATTGTCAAAAGAAAAATTGAAAAAAATGTTTGGGAAAGTAGGGGAGTGGTTTTTCGAAGCAGCAAGAGGAATTGACAGAGAACCTATATTAAAAAAAGAAATTGTAAAATCTGTTGGTAAACAAATTACTTTTGAAAAAGATACAAGGGATCCAAAGATAATTTTTGGAGAATTTGAAAAAATTCTAAAAGCAGTTTTCCAAGAATTAAAAGAAAACAATTTTTCTTGCAAGAAAATCTCTGTCATATGTCGCTATTTTGATTTTGAAACTCATTCAAAATCAAAAACTTTCAAAAAGAAAACAAAAAATTTTAAATTGATAAAAAGAGAAGCAGAAAAATTTCTTTTAAAATTTTTATTGGAAAGCGAAAAACCTTTAAGATTAATCGGCTTGCGTCTCAAAATTTCTTGAATTTGCCAAAAAAACAATTTTCACCTAAAATTAGCATAATATGAATTTTAAAAAATTTATTTTTGTTTTCTCTTTTCTCTTTCTTCTCTCTGGTAGTTTTTTTGCTGGTTTTTATTTTGGAAAACTGCAATGTCCTGTTTGTCCGCCACAAGAAATTGATTTTTCTCTTTTTTGGGAAGCTTACCATAAATTAAAAAAAGATTTTGTCAACCAAGAGAAAATAAAGATTCCTGAGATAATTTATGGAGCAATTTCTGGGATGGTAAAATCTTTGGGAGATCCTTATACTACTTTTTTTAATCCAGAAGATGCTAAAATTTTCAAAGAGGATGTCAAAGGATACTTTGAAGGGGTGGGGATGGAAATTGGTATCAGAAATGGTCAATTGACAGTTATTGCCCCTTTAGAAGGAACACCAGCTAAAAGAGCAGGCATTCTATCTGGAGATAAAATTTTAAAAATTGATGGAAAATCAACAATTGATATGAGTTTGGAAGAAGCGGTAAAATTAATCAGAGGACCAAAAGGAACAAAAGTCAAATTAACTATTTTGAGAGAAGGCTGGGAAGAGCCAAAAGAGTTTGAAATTGTGAGAGATGTTATTGAAATTCCTTCTTTGAAATGGGAAGAAAGAGAAGGAATAATTTATTTGAAAATATATCATTTTTCAGAAAAAGCAAGATTAGATTTTTTCTTTGTTGCCAACGAAATTTTGAAAAAACCAACAAAAAAATTAATTTTGGATTTAAGAGACAATCCTGGGGGTTATTTGGAAGTAGCAGTTGATATTGCAGGTTGGTTTTTGGAAAAAGGAAAATTGGTAGCTATTGAAGATTTTGGAAAAGGAGAAAGACAAGAATATAAAAGTCCAGGGCCTGGGAAGTTTTCAGATTATGAAATTGTTGTTTTAATTAATGGAGGGACAGCTTCTGGGGCAGAAATTTTAGCAGCGGCCTTAAAAGAG
>CAYSYN010000035.1:0-5982 GCA_964435445.1 uncultured Candidatus Saccharibacteria bacterium | reverse complement strand
ATAAAATAAACAAAAATGAGAAGGTTGGTGGGATGGATTAAAGAAAAAGTTAAAAAAATTTCTTTACTTGCCTTAGCTAAAGTTATAGGACATTTTTTGATTTTTCTTTTACCTCTCTTTTTCCTCCCTTTTTCAGCTATTCCTCTTCAAGCCGGCAAGCAAATTTTAGCTGGAATTTTAGTTTTACTCGCTTTTCTTTGCTATTTGATTTATTCTTTGAGCCATTATCAACTTGTCTATCCTAAAAGTTGGCTCGCTTTAAGTGTTTTAATTTTTTTAATCATCACCGCTTTTTCAACTATTTTTTCCAAAGCTTCTTGGATTGCTTTTTGGGGAAACTTAACCCAAGCCGATAGTCTTTTTGCTGTTTTCATCTACAGTTTAATTTTCTTTTTAAGCGCGGTGCTTTTCTCAGAAAAAGATTTGGCTAAAATTGGCTTTTGCTTTTTTGGTGGTTGGTTTTTGACTTCAATTTTTGGAATTTTTCAAGTTTTTGGAAAATTTCTTTTGCCTTGGCAATTCACTCATCAGATAAGCTTTAACTCCATTGGCACTCCTTTCAGCTGGACCATCTTTGTTGCTTTGGGAGTAGTTTTAATTATTGCTCTTTTAAGCAGTTTTAAATTCTCTAAAAAATTAACCATTCTTTTAGGAGGATTAGGAATTTTAGGAATGGGAATTTTAGTGGTGATTAATTTTAAAATGATTTGGATTATTTTGGCTTTAACAATGTTTCTTCTAACGGCTTTGAAGTTTATAAGACAAGAAAAAATAATTTTACCTTTACTTGTTTTTGCTTTTTCTCTTGTTTTCATCTTTATTTCTTCAAATCTTCCAAATTGGGTGATTTTACCAGGAGAAGTAAGACCTGATGCTTCCCATACTCTTTCTATTGCCAAAGAAGTTTGGAAAGAAAACCAGTTTTTACTTGGTTCAGGACCAGCTACCTTTGTTTATGACTATGCCTACTTTCCGCCTTTAGGAGTAATTCAGTCACCTCTTTGGCTTTTAAGGTTTAATCAAGGTTTCAGTTTTCTTTTCACTTTGCCTTCAACCCTGGGAATTTTAGGAACCTTAAGCTTTCTTTTTCTTGTTTTTTGCTTTCTTTATCAAGCTTTTAAAAACAAAGAAAAAGAATTTTTAGTGATCGCTACCGCAGTAGTATTTTTGTTAATTTGCCTGGCAGTTTATCCTAGCTTTTTCACCCAAATGGCTTTCCTTTTCCTTGCACTGGGGCTCTTAAGCTTCCCATTTAAACACCAAACCAGAATAAATTTTTACCCTCAAACTTTAAATGAAAAAATTCAGGCACTTATTGTATTTTTAACGATCAGCATTTTTTTGGCTTTAAGTTTAATCGGAGTTTATCTTCTCAGCCAAAAATGTTTTGCTTTTATTTGTTATCAAAAAGGAGATTTTGCTAAGGCAGCAAGATTAGACCCTCACTCTGATCTTTATTTGCGAAATTTAAGTCAAGATTTAATTTCAGAAATAAAAGACACTTCTAATTTCTTTTCACTTCAAGACAAAATAAATTCAGCTTTAAATGCCGCCCGACGCGCCACCCAAATCAATCCTTTAGATGCTTCCAATTGGGCTAATTTAGCCAACATTTATGAAAATTTGATTCCGGTTGAAAACGCTGACGAGTTTGCGATTGAAAATTATAGAAAGGCTCTTGAAAGGGAACCAAAAAACCCTCAAAGATTAGTGGATTTGGCAAGAGTGCTTATAATTTCGGCAAAACAGGCGCCGTTAAAAGAAAAGTATGAAAAGTTAAGCGAAGCTAAAGAAAAATTAACTGAAGCAGTAAAACTTAAACCTGATTTCACCCCAGCTCACTTTTCCCTGGCTCGGCTTTATTTTGAAGAAGGTAATTTTCAAAAAGCAAAGAAAGAAATAGAAGAAGTAGAAAGACTCAATCCTCAAGATAGTCGATGGGCGTTTCAAATTGGACTTCTTTACTATCAAAACAATCAAATAGATTTAGCTCAAAAAGAATTTGAAAGAGCCGTTGCTCTCAGCCCAAATTATTCTAATGCTCGCTATTTCCTGGGATTAATTTATGATAAAAAAGGAGAAAAAGAAAAAGCAATTGAACAATTTGAAAGAATAAAACTTTTTAATCCGGAAAACGAGAAAGTGAAAAGGATACTTGAAAATTTAAGACAGGGCAGGAGCGCCCTGGAGGGAATTGAATAATAAAAAGCAATAAATAAAATTAAAATGGAGAGGAAAAATGAAAAACTTCAATTTTATCATAATTATTTTTGCTACTTTTTGTTTCCTTTTTCCTTCTTTTAGTTTAGCTTCAATTGTTAAAGGAACCATTGATCCGGTTTATAAATATGCCTGGGGAGAAAAAATTGGCTGGGTGAATTTTGGTTGTAAAAAATGTAATGTTCAAATTACCGATTCTCAAATTACCGGCTATGCTTGGAGTGAAAATTTTGGCTGGATTAATCTTAGTCCAACCAAAGCCGGAGTGAAAAATACCAAAGAAGGTAATCTTTCTGGTTATGCCTGGGGAGAAAATTTAGGCTGGATTGATTTTTCAGGGGTTTGGATTGACCAGACCGGTCGATTTAGAGGATATGCTTCAAGTCCGACTATGGGAAGAATTAATTTTGAATGCGATTATTGTATTGTGAGAACTGATTGGCACCCATCAGTTGTGAGACCTGCTTGTTCTAATGGCATTGATGATGATGGGGATGGTAAAATTGATTATCCTGAAGATCCAGGTTGTTCTTCGATTTACGATGACGACGAAAGAGAAGGTACTTCTATTTTGCCAGGAGGAGGTGCTCCAGGAATTGGAGTTCCTGTTTATGAATTTAAAGTTTTAATCAATAATGATGCTCCCTTTACCACTACTTCAAAAGTAACCCTCCAGCTCTTTGGCGGACCAGAAGCAGTAAAAATGAGTATTTCCAATGATCCTCAATTTAAAGATGAGTTTTCAGTAAAACAAATTCCTTACACTTCTTCTTATCAGTGGGATCTTTGCTTGGGAAGAGAAACTTGTCCTGAAGGTGAATATACCGTTTATGTAAAATTTTTTGACTCTCAAGGAAAAGTTTTAGCTTCAGTTTCTGATAGCATCATTTATCGAAAAATTCCTTTCAAAGAAACCTCTTCTCTTTTAGAAAAACTCCAAAAAGTTTTAATTTCCTTACTTCCTCCATTTTTAAGACCCAAACCACCTTTACCAGAAAAACCTCCTCTTCCTCCTTACAAGTTTCCTCCCGAGAAAGTTCCTCTAGTTTTTCAAGGAGAATGGTTCCTTTTGCCCTTTAAGCCAATTAAAGAATTTGTTTTAGCACCTCTTCCTAAAGAAATCACTGCTTTAGCTCAAAAGTTTCCTAAAATTAAAAAAATTTTTAGATCTCTTAAAATCACCAAAATTAGCGATGTGCCTAAATTGAGAAGTTTAAGGTTGGCTTTGCCCACTTTAACCGAAGCAGTTACTTTTGAGAGACCAGAATTTAAGCCCAAAAAATTTTTACCGGCAGCAATTCCTCTGATTCATTTAACACCTGAACTTAAAGAAAAAATCCCTTCAGAGGTAATCTTTGTTAAAACTGGAAAAGGACGAATTGATTTAACAATTAAAGCTATTCTTGGCAGGGAAGGAAAAATCTATCATAAATTCCGAAGTCTTTCTGGAGTACCCTTGGAGTTAATCATCAAACCTTCTCGAGAGGCAAAGGAAATAAAAGGCTATCTTGCTTTAGTCTCCTTTAAAGCAAAAGTTGGAAGATACAAAGCTACTCAAGGTTTGAGTTTTTTGCCAGTAGCTTTTGCAAAGGAAAAAGAAGAGAAGTTTTCTTCAAAGAAAAAACTTATTCTTTCAGAATTTGAATATCAGGACCCTGATGGCGACGGAATTTGGACTGCCAAAATTTACACTCCACCTCTTGAAGGAGAGTATGAGATTGCTACTTTCATTGAATACAAAGAGCCTGAGCTAGAAAAAAAGGAAATCAAATTAATGGCAGTGGTTGATCCTGAAGGGTATGTTTATGAAAAGTATAAAGACAAAGAAATTCGAATCCCTGGAGCAATGGTTTTCCTTTATTGGCTCAATCCAGAAACCAAAACCTATCAGCTTTGGCCCGCTCAAGAATATGGTCAAGAAAATCCTTATATCACCGATGTTACTGGTCGCTATTCCTTTTTAGTACCTCCAGGAACTTATTATCTCAAAGTAGAAGCTCCAGGTTATCTTTCTTATCAAAGCCGACCTTTTCAGGTTAAAGAATCAAAGGGGGTTTACTTGAATATTGAGCTTAAAAGCAAATATTGGTTTTTGAAGAAAATTAACTGGACCACAATTTTAATGATCATTTTTGGTCTTCTCTTGCTTTACAACTTTTATCGTGATAGAATAAGGGAGAAAAGGTTGAGATCTCAAGGTTAAAATTTATGTCCCGGTATTTAAAACTTATAATTTTTACCATCATTATTTTCTTCCTTTTAGCTTCTAATTTATTTTTTGCCCTTAATTTTTATGATCTTCGCCATGAGATCAAAGCTTTGCGTTCTCGGCTGAGAGTTTGCCAGACAAATGAAAAAGTATTAAATTTCACTCGACTTTTTATTGAAAAAGTCCTTAAGGCTCAAGAAGAAATTGATTTTGAAACTCGGCTCCAATTAGAAAATGCGGTTCGAAGCATTAACGATGAAGAAATTCTAAACCAATGGAAAAAATTCACCCAAAGCCAAACCGAAAAAGAAGCCCAAAAAGAAGTAGTAGAACTTTTAGACCTTTTAGTAAAAAAAATCAAACCTTTTTAAACTTAATAGGTGAGCAATCAAGAAGACTCAAAAAACTTGTGATGAAGAAAAAAATCACTAAAGATACTTTTCTTATAGAAATTCTAAATAATCCTAAAACAAGAAAAATTTTGGAAAAATATCGTCTGCCTTGCCTTAACTGCCCTCTGGCTTTTTTTGAGTTGGAAAAATTAAAAATTGGAGAAGTTTGTGAAATTTATCAAATCGATGTTGAAAGTTTAATTAAAAAGTTAAATCAAGCAATGAAAAATGAATGAGTTTTTATTAGTAAAGATTTAAAATCAACTTTCAGCTTTTTTCAGTCGCTCCATCATTGCTCGTCCGAGACCGATTTCTGGAAGAGGCTCGGCATAAATAATATCCAAACCAGCTTCATCAAGCCGATGGAGCGCGGAAAAAAAGTTGGCTGCCGCCTCAGATAAATCTCCTTTTAAAGATAAAACTTCTATTTTTTTAAAAGGAAGCTTCTTTTTTGGGGGAGTGAAAGCTAAAAGACCAGCTTTGATATTTTTTGGTAATTTAAAATTTTTTTCTTTAAGAATTTTAAGCGGAGTTTTAGGAGCGTAGTGTTTAGGAAGCTCGCCTGGAGCGCGAACTTTTTTGCTTCTTTTTATAATCTTCACTTTACCAATTACTTTTTCAATTTCTTCCAAAGGAAGACCTCCGGCTCTCAAAAGAGCTGGGGGAGAGGAGGTTAAATCTAAAATAGTTGATTCAATCCCAATGGGACATTTTCCACCATCAATAATTAAATCAATTTTCTTTCCAAGCTGATCTGCCACATGCTTGGCTTCAGTTGGGCTTAGACGACCAAAAAGATTGGCACTTGGAGCCGCAATGGGCACTTGAGCTTCTTTGATGAGTTTTAAAGCCACTGGATGAGAAGGCATTCTTACCGCTACGGTTTTAAGTCCGGCACTGACAATTTCTGGTACTGCTTTTGTTTTTGGAAGCACTAAAGTTAAAGGTCCAGGCCAAAATTTTTTAATTAAAATTTCTACTTTTTCATCAACTTTTAAAGCCACTTTTTTAAGATCTTCAAAATCAGCAATATGAACGATTAAAGGATCAAAGAAAGGACGATTTTTTACCTCAAAAATTTTTGCTACCGCTTTGGGATTAAAAGCATCAGCTCCAAGACCATAGACGGTTTCAGTAGGAAAAGCTACCAGTTTCCCTTCC
>CAYSYN010000034.1:0-5996 GCA_964435445.1 uncultured Candidatus Saccharibacteria bacterium | reverse complement strand
AATTTTCTTTAAAAAAGTAATTTGTTTTTGGTGTCCAACGATCATTTCTTGCTTTTTAAAATTTGTTTGTAAGTATCTAATGCTTCCAAAATAGCACCCGTTCCTTTAGCTACGCAAAATAAAGGCTCTTCAGCTAAAATGACAGGAATACCAATTGATTTTTTGATTAATGCGGGTAAATTTCTCAAAAGAGAACCTCCTCCAGTCAAAACAATTCCTTTTTCCATAATATCAGCTGATAATTCTGGAGGGGTTTCTCTTAATGTCAGTTTTATCGTTTGGATAATTTCGGCCAAAACATCGGAAATGGCTTCTCTCACTTGATCAGAAGAAATCTTGATTGTTTTTGGTAAACCTGCTACTAAATCTCTTCCTTTAATAATCATTTCTCTTTTTTCTTTTTCTGGGAGAGCAGTTCCAATTTTGATTTTGATATCTTCTGCTGTTTGTTCTCCTATGGCTAAATTGAATTTCTTTTTTACATAATCTGCTATTGCCAAATCCATCGCGTCCCCAGCAATCCTAATTGATTTAAAAGTAACAATCCCTCCCAAAGAGATAACGGCTACTTCTGTCGTTCCTCCTCCAATATCGCAAATTAAATTACCAGAACAACTCTCAATCGGAATTTGAGCTCCTAAAGCTGCCAAAATTGGTTCTTTGACAACAAAAACATCTTTTGCTCCAGCAGCTCTTCCTGCCTCAATTAAAGCCCTCCTTTCAGTAGAAGTAGCTCCAGCAGGTATGCCAATGACTAGCTCAGGTTTGAAAAAGCGAAATCTTCCCAAAACTTTATCTAGAAAATATCTAATCATAGCTTGAGTTACTCTGTAATCTGCAATTACTCCGTTTCTTAAGGGCCTGTAAATTCTTATTGTCTCTGGGGTTCTACCTAACATTTCCTTAGCTTTTTCGCCTACTGCCAAAATTTTATTTTCTAAAACAGAAACAGCCACCACCGAAGGCTCTCTTAAAACCACCCCTTTTTTAGGAAGAAAAACGACGGAGTTGCAAGTTCCCAAATCTATGCCTACTCTTGGAAAAAGCATAAGAAAATTTTAGCAAAAGCTAAAATTTTGGTAAACTTTTTTAATGCAAAGATGGAGAAAAATTCTCTTTTCAGTTTTAGCTCTTTCATTTTTAATTTTGGCCCCCTTTATCATTCTTTATGCTCAAGGAATCAGGTTCGATTTTGAAAGGAAGAGATTTTGCAAAACAGGAGCTATTTATTTGAAAGTCATTCCTAAAAAGGCAAAGATATTCTTGAACGGAAAAAAAATAAAAGAAACAGATCCCATTTTAGGCTCTGCTAAAATTGAAAATCTTCTTCCTAGAAAATATTTTCTTGAAGTGAAAAAGGAAGGTTTTTTTAGTTGGAAAAAAGAATTAGAGGTTAAAGAAGAAAAAGTAACAACAGCAGAAATCATTCTCTTTCCTCAAAATATTGTTTTTAAAGAGTATGAAAAAGAAAAAGGTGAAAGAGAGGAGGAAATTTTTTGTGACAAAATTGGAAGAAAATGTAAAATTGAAGGAAATGTTCTTTATCTTTGGAACGAAGAAAAAGAAAATTTTGAGAAAATCTTTGAGAATTTGAAAGGATTTGACCAAAGAGAAGAAAAAATAGCTATTTTTTCTAACCATGAAATTTGGATTTTGAAAAAAGAAGGGAAAGAATTTTTGCTCAGGGAATCAGAAACGATAAAGGATTTAGTTTTTTTGAACAAAAATTATTTAGCGTATTTGTGCGGAAAGAAATTAAAAATTGCAGAGACAGATTTGAGAGATAATTTGAACATTTGGGAAATTGGAGAAATTGAAGGCAAAAAATTATTTGTTAAAAAACATAGGTTCATTGTTTGTTCTGATAAAAAATGTTTCATTTCTTCTCCTCTTTATTAAACTTTTTCGTTAATTTTAGAGAGAGCTTCAATTTTCTTTTTTAAATCTTCCCAACAAATTTCTCCTTCTCCTGCGATTTTGCAAATTTGGGAAAATTCACATCTTTGACATTGCCAATTTTCTGGCCAATCTGCAAGCCTTATTGGAACTTTATTTTCCTCAATTTTTTTCTTTAATTTTTGAAACCAGTCTAAAAGCTTTTCTGCCAAATCCGGATCATAATCGAAAACAAATTCTTTAATTTCTTGAGTGTCTTTGTTCAAATAGAGCAAAATTCCTTTTTTGATTTTAAAATAGTGCATGTAAAGTTGAACTTGCCAAACGTGTTCTTTCATTGCTTCCAATTTTTCAAAATTCATCCTTCCAGAAATACTTTTTACGTCCAAAACATAGGGCTCTCCATTAATACTTAAAATAGCATCTGCCCTTCCTGCTACAATTTCATTTGGAGGGATAGGAACCTCTGCTGCTCTTATTTTTCCCAAAGCAAAAAGAGGTCTTAAAACCATTTGATGAATGAAATCTCCATGATCAAAAATTCTTATTCTTTCAGGTGGTATTTGTTCTGCTGGAGCTTTTTTAAATTTAAAAAAGATCGATCTTGGACATTTCCCCACTTCTGAAATCCAAAAATGTATCCTTTCTTTATTCTTCTTATCTCTTTCCCTTTCCAAATAATATTTGTCAATTAATTCCTTTAACATCTTAAATTAATTTTAATTATTTTTTACCTCTTTGACCATTGAGGGGCTCTTCTTGCTCTTTTTAAACCAAATTTTTTCCTCTCCTTTGCCCTTGGATCTCTTTTTAAAAAGCCAACTGCTTTTAATTTCTTTCTCCATTCAGGATTTATTAAGATTAAAGCCCGAGAGATCCCAAGTCTGATTGCTTCAGATTGGGCGTTTTTCCCTCCCCCCGAAACTAAAACTTCAATTTTAAACTTTCCCAAATTGTCTGTTAATTTTAAAGGATCCAAGACATTCTTTTGATAGACAAAAGAGTCAGAAAAATAATCTTTAAAATCTTTACCATTAACTAAAATTTCCCCTTTTCCTTGAGGCCAAATTTTAACAACAGCGGTACTCGTTTTTCTCCTTCCTATAGCTTGAAAATATTTTTTTTCCATGTTTATTCAAATTTTAACCTTTTAATTCTCCTTTTTCTTAATCTATTTTTTGGCAACATTCCCAAAACAGCCAATCTCAAAACTTTTTTGGGATCTTTTTGGAAAAGTTGTTCTAGAGTTCTTTCTTTTAAAGCCCCAGGATAACCAGAATGCCAATAATACTTTTTCTTTTTCAATTTTTTTCCTGTAAAAACCATTTTATCAACATTCTTAACAACAACAATATCTCCCATATCTTTTGAGGGATCAAAGTTTGGCTTGTGTTTTCCTTGAAGCAAAATGGAAATTTGAGAAGCTAATCTTCCCAAAACTTTTCCTTTTGCATCAATGATATGAATTTTTCTTTCCATATTTTTTAGACTAATTCAATAATTGTCATTTTAGCTCCATCTGATTTTCTAGGGCCCAACTTTAAAATTCTTGTATATCCTCCTTTTCTTTCTTTATATTTAGGCCCAATCTCTTCAAAAAGTTTTTTTACTACATCTTTTCCAAAATATCTCCTCAAATACCTAATATTGGTCAAATTTTTCTCTTTTGCCCTTTCTACAAATTTTTCTGCAAAAGACCTCAATTCTTTAGCTTTAGCTTCTGTTGTTTTTATTCTCCCTTTCAAAAAAAGCTCTCTAGCTAGAGATTTCAACAAAGCTCTTCTCTGATCTCTTTTTCTATGAAGTTTTCTTCCCTTTTTCTTCTTTCGCATGCAATTTTGAAATATGGGAAAAATGATCAATCAATATCTTTATTGCTTCTTCAAAAGCTTCTTCTGGAGATTTAGTTCCATCTGTTTCAATATCTAAAATTAATCTTTCAAAATCTGTCCTTTTCCCCACTCTCATATTTTCAATATGCATGGCCACATTTTTTATAGGAGAGAAAACAGCATCCAAAACAATGGTTCCAATTTCTGTTTTTTCTTTTTCTCTCTCTTCTCTTGGAGAATAACCTACTCCCTTTTCTACTAAAATTTCCATTTCTAGTTTAGCACTTTTTGAAGTTAAAGTAGCGATATGACAATCTTTGTTAATCAATTCCAATTGAGCTGGAACTTCAAAATCCTTGCCTTTTACTTCTTTTTCTCCTTTTACTTTTAGAGTTGCTTTTTGAGGTTGATCAGTAAGCATTCTGAACCTTAATTGCTTCACATTCAGCATGATGGTCAAAACATCTTCCAAAATTCCAGGAATAGTCGTAAACTCGTGAGGAACCCCTTTAATTCTCATTTGAGTGACGGCTGCTCCCTCAATAGAAGATAACAAAACCCTTCTCAAAGCGTTTCCAATTGTCACTCCATAGCCCGGATACAGAGCTTCAATTTGAATTTGAGCCCTATTTTTGTCTTTTCTAATTATTTTTGGTTTTTTTGGTAAAGGAATCATGTTTTTATCTTGAATAAAACTCAAAAACAGAATGAATGTCAACTGGAGGAGCAATTTCTTCAAATTTGGGTTCAGCTATTATTTTCCCCTCCAGTTTCTCAATGTCTAGCGAAAGATGGCTGGGAAGTTGATGTTTTTTCAATTTTTCTTTTATATTTTTGAAAATGACCTTTTTTAATTTTTGAGGTTTTACAGAAATTGTATCTCCTATTTTCAATCTGAAAGAAGGAATGTTAACAGGTTTCCCATTAACCAAGAAATACCCGTGAGAAACAAGCTGCCTCGCTTTTCTTCTAGATTCAGCAAATCCTAATCTGAAAATAGTATTATCTAATCTCATTTCTAAAATTTTTAGCAAATAGTGGGAAATATCTTCAACCTTTCCTCTCTGAGAAAGGGCTTCTTTTACATAATTCTTAAATTGCCTCTCTCTCAAATTGTACCAAAGTTTTAACTTTTGCTTTTCAGCTAAAAGTTTTGCGTATTCTGAGGGTGGGGGCAATCTTCTTTTTGGTCTTTCCCCGGGAGGATAAGGACGTCTGATCAACGGGCATTTTGGAGAAAAACATTTTTCTCCTTTTAAAAAAAGTTTCATTCCATATCTTCTACATTTTCTACAAACTGCTTTTTTTGCCATTTTATACTCTTCTTACTTTAGGAGGCCTGGGGCCATCATGGGGAATGGGGGTGACATCTTTTATTAGGACAATGTTTACTCCTTGGGAAGCTAAAGTTCTTAAAGCTGAATCTCTTCCTGCCCCCACCCCTTTAATATAAACCTCAACCTTTTCTAAACCAATTTCTTTTATTACTTGAGCCATGTCCTGAGCAGCAATGGAAGCAGCAAAAGGAGTTCCCTCTTTTGTCCCCGAAAAACCCATTTTCCCTGCTGAAGTCCAGTAAATAGTGTTTCCTTTCAAATCAGTCAAAGTCAAAATAGTATTGTTGTATGTTGAAGAAATATAAACTCTCCCCTCTTTTATTCCCTTAAGGGTTTTTAACTTCTTCTTTGAAAGCCTAGCGGCTACTTTCTCTCCCTCCTTTATAATTTCCTCTTTACTTTTTTCTACAACTCTTTTTTTCCCCATTTTTATTTTGGAGCTGGAGGTGGTTTTCTACCTGAAGTGACTGTTCTTCTTACATTGCCTCTCACTGTTCTCGAGTTTCTTCTTGTAGTTTGTCCTCTTACAGGAAGCCCTTTGATGTGTCTTATTCCCCTCCAGCATCCTATATCTTTCAACCTCTTTATGTTGGCTAACTTTTCTCTTTTCAATTCCCCTTCGATTTTATATTCTTTTTCAATAATTTCTTTTAAAATGTTTATTTGCTCTGGAGTTAAATCCTTAGCTAAAAGCTCAGGATTAACTTTGGCTTTTCTTAAAATCCTGTAACTTGAAGCTTTGCCTATTCCATAAATGTAAGTTAGAGCAACCCATATTTTTTTATTATCTGGAATTTGAACACCAGCTATCCTTGGCATGTTTTTTAACCTTGTCTTTGTTTGTGTTTTGGATTTTCACAAATGACATAAACTCGTCCTTTTCTTCGGACGATTTTACATTTTTTACAAATTTTTTTAACTGATGGTCTTA
>CAYSYN010000033.1:0-6207 GCA_964435445.1 uncultured Candidatus Saccharibacteria bacterium | reverse complement strand
GAGAAAATTTGTAGCTGCCGTTAGTACCGCCACCTTCTTGTTCACTATCGCTGCACCTGCACTAGCCATTGGCCCAGTTCCTCCTATTTTGAGGGGAAGGGACACAGTAGTTGTTAACGTGAATAAAGCTCAAGTAGTGAATCATGTTCAAGTTGGTGCTTTTACTGGATACAACGAAGCTAACGGAGGAAATGGCGGTTGGTCAAAAGCAAAAGCAGGTTGTGGAGGTCACGCTAATGCAGGATATGGAGGAAACGGAGGCAGAGGAGGAGAAATAGAAACTGGAAATGCCTATGCTAAGGGAGTGGTTATTAATGATGTGAACAGGAATCACACTAAAGTAGGAGTAAGATGTGGTTGGTGTCATCGAAGGACGGACGATGTCATTGTTGTGAATTTCAACGGGGCTAGAGTAAGAAATGCTTTAATGGTTGAAGCTGATACCGGAGGCAATGTGGCAGATGGAGGAAATGGAGGTTTTTCCAAAGCTAAAGCCTTTCAAGGAGGTCATGCTCATTCTGAACATGGAGGTGCAGGCGGGAACGGAGGAGAAATTGCAACTGGTCATGCTACCGCTAAAGGTAGAGTGATCAGCGTAGTAAATGTTAACATTACCAGGATTCGCAGATAAATTCCTGGGGGAAGGGGTTTCCTTGTCCCCTTCCTTAGAATAAACTCTTAAAGATGTTTTGAGAGTTTATTCTAGGGAGAAATTATGAGGACAATAAAATTTAAAAATTTATTTTGCTCACTCATCATTTTCTTTTCTTTTGTTCAATTTTTATTCGTGAGTAAATGTAAGGGCGAATTTTTTGACTTGAAAGATTTTTTTGAAGAATTTTCTTCTTCAGACGAGACAAGAATAGAAAACGAAGTAAAAGTAATAACGAACACGGGTGAAAACCAAAAAACAGATAAAAACACGAGTCAAGTTTTTATTAAAAATATAGTGAACGGGAAAGAAATCGACCCCCTTAATAGCAAAACAAAAGGGAAAGTAGAAGTGAAAAGCGAAATCAAAACTGAGAAAGGGAAAATATTAATTAAAAGAGAGGTTCAAACCGAGACAGGCAACGAAGTTCAAGAATATCAAATAGAATCTAAAGAAAACCAGAAAGAAAAAGGAAAACTCAAAGAGATTTGGAAAAACCTGGAAAGATTTTTTGAAACTCTTTTTCAAAATCTTCAACATTTATTTTTTAATTTCCTTTCACTATGAATCACAAAAAACAAATCCAAAAATATATTATTACTACCCTTCTCCTCTTTAATCTGGTGGCTTTCCATTTTCATCCCTTAGTTTTAGCCCAAGAAGATAATGTTGGAGAGGTTTCTAATGTTGAAGAGAATATTAATAATACAGAAGGAGAAACTAACAATGTAAACAATGAGAATATAACTGAAGAGACAAGCAATAACCAAGAAACTAACGCTTTATCAGATCAGGCAGATTGTGGAGAAACAAATGATTCCCGAGGACAAACACCACAAGAGGAGAATACTCAAATCCAAACTGGGGAAGCAACAATAGAAATTAACAATGAAAATTTTGTCAATGTTAATGTTTCTCAGCCAGAAAATGATTTTAGTGAAGAAAATTCTTCTCAAAACACCTCTTCTGTTCCTGAAGAATCTTTTTCAGAAGAAGAAAACAATCCCTCTTTGCTAGAAACTTCAGAAAGCGCTGCAAGTTCTTCTTCGCCAGAACAAGAAGGTTCCTCCTTTGATGAAGACTCAACTTCCACTGAAAATCAATCTTCCTCAGGAGGGGCTACTTCTACAGAGGAAAGAGCTACGTCTACGAACGAAAAAATAGAGAACAGTTCTTCTTCTCTTTTAGTTCTAAATAAAAACGAGGCCCAAGTCGAAAATGAAATAAAAGGAGAAGCAAACACGGGAAAAAATGAAGCGAGCGAAAATGAAAATGATGTGAACATTGAAACAGGAGAGGCAAAAGCCGTAGCAAATGTCATTAACCTTGTTAATACTAACCTTTTAACTTCAGAATTTTTACAAACTATTCTTAATATCTTTGGCAACTTTGAGGAAAATATAAACTTAGATTCTTTTCCTGAGGAAAACAATGAAGAAAAAGAATTTCTTGAAGAATTTCTTTTTTCTTTCTTTCAAAATGAGAACTCAGGTTCAATTATTAATGAAGTGAAGATTGAAGCTTCAACAGGTGACAATAAAGCTAGTGGCAATACAGGAAGCGTGGAGATCAAAACGGGTGAGGCAAAGGCGGGTGCTAATGTGATTAATTTTCTTAATACTAATATTTTGAGCAATAAAATTTTATTAACAATTATTAATGCCTTTGGAGATTGGCAAGGGGATTTAATTCTCCCTGGAAAAGAAGATAAAAATTCTGACAAAACTCCCACTTCCTCTGAAAAATTGCTCATAATGGACGAAAATGAAGCAAAAGTGGAAAATGATGTGGAAGTTTTAGCAAAAACTGGAGAAAATTTAGTAAACAACAATGGAACCTCTTCTATTATTACAGGAGAAGCTCAAGCTATAGCTAATGTCTTCACTTTTGCCAATACAAACATTTTAGGCGAAGATTGGCTTTTGGTGATTATTAATACCTTTGGTCAATGGGAAGGTGAAATTTTTAGCAGACCAGTTTGGGTCAACATAGACAGAGAAGAGAATACTGTTATCCTTTTTGGTACAAACCCTATAGAAAATTTCAATTGTGCTTCTTCTAATGGAACTTCCACCGACACTTTAACTTTCCAAAATACCAATCAAGGGGAAATTAAAAACAAAGTTTCTGTTTCTGCTTCCACAGGTAACAACGAAGCTATCAATAATACAACCTCAGCTTCCATCGAATCTGGAAATGCTAAAGCTATAGCTAATATTTTTAATTTCCTTAATGCCAATTTCCTCGGGAGAAACTGGACTTTAGCTTTAGTGAACGTTTTTGGAAACTGGGAAGGAGATATAGCTTTTGGGAGACCCGACCTTTGGATTGGAGTAAGCGCTTTCACTACTCCTACTCCTCCTGGGCCAGGAGCAACTATTACTTATACTTTAACTTATACCAACAAAGGCGATGCCGATGCTTCCCACGTGGTTATTGTTGATGATTTTGACGAAGAACATTTAACAATTGTTGATCCTGGTGAAGGAGTTTTAATAGAATCTGGAGGAAAAATAAGATGGGAAATAGGTTCTTTGACAGTGGGGGAAACGGGATCTGTCTCTTATAAAGCAAAAGTGAAAGAAAATTTACCCTCTGGAACTACTTATATTACTAATGAATGTGAAATTTTTGCTTTTGAAGAAGATTGGAATTATGAGGACAACAAAGATTCCATTTCTATTGAAATAGTTAGAACTTTTCACTCCACCTCTTATCCCTCTATTAAACTCTCCCTCCAGAAAACCAACGACGCTCAAGGACCGGTTCATCCGGGCGATAGAGTAAACTATAAAATTGTCTTGCAAAATAAGAGTAATGTCTTGCTTAGAGACGTAATTTTAGAAGATGTTTTTAAAGATGGGTCAGCGAGAGAGATCGACAGACAAAGTTGGAGTTTAGGTGAGGTCTTTCCCGGAGAAGAAATTATTGTTGAGTACACAATAGAAATCAGTCAAAACATATTACCTGGTGTTTATGTGAATACGGCTTGGGCCACAGGTTTTGATCCTTGGGGAAATCTAATTAGTACTTCAAAAGCAGAAAGCGAAATTGAAATAAAAGAAAAAATTCATTTACCAGGAGAAATTCCAGAAGAAGCTACTTCTACAGAAAAAGAAGAAGCTACTTCTACGGAAAAAACAGAAAAAGCAACTTCTACTGAAGAAGAAATTTTAACTCCAGAAATTAAAAAAGTGCCAGAGAAAATAATAGAAAAAATTGTACCCCAAGTTCTAGCGCAAACGACTTCTACTCAAGAAGCACCAGTAAAAGAAAAAGAAGTTATCCGAGAGCCCCATGTTCCCTCTCAAAAAGGTCTCCATGAAAAACTTTTAGCCAGTATTGCTAATTTCTTTTCCATGAACTGTTGTTTTTGTTGTCTTCTTTTGCTTTTAGCTTTGTTAATTATTTTAGCTTTGCTTTTGGAAAGAAAAAAACTAAAAGAAAGAGAAGGATCTAAAGAAAAACCTATTCCTAAACAGTAAATTTTTGAGATAAAATCAACTAATAAAAATTTTCCACAAAATTTGTGGTTATTTTCTATATTTTAAATCCATGAAAAATAGAGAAATTGCTAAAATCTTTCGAGAAATTGCTTATTTTCTAGAAATGGAAAATATAAAATTTAAACCCTTTGCCTATGAAAAAGCAGCTCTTGCCTTAGAAAGTTTAGAAGAGGATGTAGAGAAAATTTATCAAAGGGAAGGCTTAGAGGGATTGTTAAAAATTCCGGGAATTGGAGAAAGTATTGCCAAAAAGATTGAAGAATATCTAAAAACAGGAAAGATAAAATATTGCCAAAAATACAAGGAAAAATATCCCATAAATTTGGAAGAATTTATAAATATTGAAGGGTTAGGCCCAAAAAGGATGAAAGTTCTTTTTGAGAAATTGAAAATTACCAATTTGAAGCAATTGGAAGAAGCTATCAAAGCCCATAAAATAGCTTCTCTCTATGGTTTTGGACCAAAAACAGAAAAAAATCTTTTAGAAGCTATTGAATTTGCAAAAAAATCTCGAAAAAGATTCCTCTTGGGCGAAATTTTACCCAGAGTAAGAGAAATTTACGAAAAATTAAAAAATTTGAAAGAAGTGGAAAAAATAGCTGTTTGCGGTTCTCTAAGAAGAATGAAAGAAACGATTGGAGATGTAGACCTTCTGGTAGTTTCAAAGAAACCTCAAAAAGTAATGGACTTTTTCGTTTCTCTGCCCCAAGTAGTAAAAATTTGGGGGAAAGGAAAGACAAAATCTTCTGTGAGAATGAAAGAAGGATTCGATGTTGATTTGAGAATTGTTCCCAAAGGATCTTTTGGGGCAGCTTTGCAATATTTTACAGGATCTAAAGAACACAATATTGCTTTAAGAAAAATTGCTCTTTCAAAAGGACTTAAACTTTCAGAATACGGGCTTTTTAAAGGATCAAAAAAGATAGCCGGAGAAAAGGAAGAGGATATTTATGAAGCTTTAGGTTTAGATTGGATAGAGCCTGAGTTGAGAGAAAATAGAGGAGAGATTGAGGCTGCTAAAAATCATAAACTCCCCAAAATCATTGGCTACAAAGATATTAAAGGAGATTTACATTGCCATTCAAAATGGGACGGGGGAAAAAATTCAATTGAAGAGATTGCAAAAAAAGCAATGGAGCTAGGTTACGAATATGTAGGAATTGCTGACCACACTAAATTTTTGAAAATTGAAAAGGGTTTGGATGAAAGAAAAATTGAAAAAAGAAACAAAGAAATAGATAAATTGAATGAAAAGTTTAAAGGAAAAATCAAGATTTTGAAAGGATGCGAAGCTAACATCATGCCAGATGGTTCCATTGATCTTTCAGACAATTGTCTAAAAAAATTAGATTTTGTTATAGCTGGCGTTCATTCAAAATTTAAAATGTCAAAAAAAGAAATGACAGAAAGGATAATTAAGGCAATGGAAAATCCTCACGTTGATATTATTTCCCATCCTACAGGGAGATTAATTCAAAAAAGGGATGAGTATCAAATTGATTTTGAAAAGATTTTAAAAGTGGCTAAAGAAACGGGTACCATTTTGGAAATTAACGCTCACTATATGAGATTAGATTTAAATGACATCAATATTAAAAAAGCAAAAGAAATGGGGGTGAAAATGGTAATTAATACAGACGCACACTATGTTGACGAAATGAGGTACATGGAATATGGAATAGGTCAGGCAAGAAGAGGTTGGGCAGAGAAAAAAGATATTATCAATTGCTGGCCTTTAAAGACAATGAAAAAATTTTTAAAAGATTAAAATGCCAATTGAAAAATCAGCAGGCGCTATTGTTTTTAGAGAAGAGAACGGCAAAATTTATTATTTGCTTTTGCATTATCCTGGAGCTTCCCATAGAGCTCCCAAAGACTATTGGGATTTTCCCAAAGGTCATATAGAAAAGGGAGAGAAACCTGTCGAAACAGCAAAAAGAGAAGTTTTTGAGGAGACAGGATTAAAAGAGATCAAAATTTTAGAAGGTTTTAAAGAAACAATTAAGTATTTTTTTAGATTTAAAGGAGAAAATATTTTAAAGTTTGTCA
>CAYSYN010000032.1:0-6224 GCA_964435445.1 uncultured Candidatus Saccharibacteria bacterium | reverse complement strand
TTTCTTTGTCTTACATATCATTATTTAAAATTAGGAAAACCCCAAAACAGAGCTTTCCAACCAATTCCCATTTATAATAACAATATTTGGCAAGCTCCTTTTTTCTCAAGAATTGTTGCTACTTCCAACACTTTTTGGCAAATGATCCAGCAAGAGAGACCAGAACAACTAGTTACTTATTCTTCCCACTCTCTACCCTTTTCTCTTTTTGATAAAATTGAATATCCCAAAGAAGTAGTTTCTGACGATTCAAGGATTTTTTGGAAAGCTTTTTTTGCTTTTGATGGCAATTTTAAAGTAATTCCTCTTTTTTATCCTGTTTCCATGGATGCTGTTTTGGGCAAAAATTTAATCTCCACTATTGTCAATCAGTATAAACAACAAAGAAGATGGGCTTGGGGATCAGAAAATATCCCTTTCGTCATTTTTAATTTTTTAAAAAACAAAAAAATACCCCTTTCCACCAAAATAAAACAAACATTTATTATCATGGAAGGATTTTGGGCCTGGGCAACAGCCTCTCTTTTAATTTTCTTTTTGGGATGGCTCCCCATTTTCGTTGGAGGAAAAAAATTTCGCCATTCTTTATTTGGATTTAATCTTCCTTTCTTAACCCAAAAATTGATGTTTTTGGCTTCTTTTGGTATTTTTGTCTGCGGGGCCTTAAGTTTAATGATGATTCCTCAAAGAAAATCCTTCAAGAAAAAAATTTTTTTGTTTTTCCAATGGCTTTTTCTTCCTTTAACTTTAATATTTTTTGGTTGCTTTCCCGCACTAGACGCTCAAATAAGGTTGATGTTAGGAAAATATTTGGGTTTTTGGCCCACTGAAAAAATAAGAAAATGAATCCAATAAACATTTTTTTAGGGTTTTTACCGAGCATTCTTTGGCTCAATTTTTATTTAAAAGAAGATGTGAGACCTGAGCCAAAGTATTTGGTTTTGAAAATTTTCTTTTTAGGAATTTTAGTTGCTTTCTTGGCCATATTTTTTGAATTCTATTTTTTAAAAATTCTTCTCTCTTTCGACATTTCTCCTTTTCTCTTTCAAATTTTAAAATTTTTCTTTATTATTGCTCTCGTCGAAGAATTTCTTAAATTTTTGGTCGTTTTTTTATTTATTTTCAATCATCCAGAATTTGAAGAACCCGTTGATGGAATGATTTATATGATCATTTCTGCCCTAGGATTTGCGGCCACAGAGAACACTTTAATTTCTCTTTCTTCTTTGAATTTTCTTCAAGCTTTGCAACTTTCCCTTTTAAGGTTTCTGGGAGCTACTTTTTTACATGCCCTTTGCTCTGGAATTTTCGGTTTTTTTGTTTCTCTTTATTATTTTCGAACAAGAAAAAAAATTAACCTTTTGTTTGGTCTTTCTCTTTCTACTTTTTTGCATGGATTTTATAATTTTTCTATAATTTCAATAAAGGACTCTTCCTTACAAATATCTTTCATTTTCTTCTTTTTATTTGCCTTATTTGTTTTTGCTTCTTTTTTATTTAAAAGGTTGAAAAAATAAAAAAGAAAAAAATGGGGTTTTTAGAAAAACTAAAAAAAGGGTCTCTTGAAGAAGAAGAAAAAGAAGAGAAAAAAGAACAATGGATGGAAAAAGAAGGACAGCTCCTTTTGGATATGTACGAAACAGAGGAAGCTATTTTTATTGAAGCACCTATTGCAGGAGTGAAGGCTGAAGATATTGAGATTTATCTTGATGGAAATTTGTTAACGATTGAAGGAGAAAGGAAAAGACCAGAGGAAGAACGAAAATATTTGATTCAAGAATGCTATTGGGGGAGATTTGCTAGGAAGATTTCTTTACCAAAAGAAGCCAATTTTGAGAAGGCAGAAGCTACTCTTAAAGAAGGAATTTTGAGGATTAAAATTCCAAAACTAAAAAAAGCTGAGAAGAAAAGAATTCCGATAAAATAGTTCCGATAAAATAGTGCCGAGGGAGGGATTCGAACCCTCACGGGAAAACCCCACCAGGTCCTAAGCCTGGCGCGTCTACCAGTTCCGCCACCTCGGCAATTTCTGTTTTACGGTCTCCAACCTGTAAGATAACTTATAATAAATGTCATAAAAGCCCAAGCTAAAACAGCAATTCCCATTCCAATTACAGCATAAAGCATCAAATTTCTTGCGTTCTCTACTTTGGCTGGATCTCCTCCAGCAGTAATGTAGGCTATAGCTCCGATGATCAAGAAAATCACTCCTAAAATGAAGACAACTGCTAGCAAGGCTCCTACCACTTTCTTTACGGTTGCCCATAAATCCTCAGGAGGTGTAGGTGCTTGAGCTAAAACTAACCAGGGTAAAAGAGATAGGGCAAGGCTTATTTTTAAGATTGTTTTTTTATTCATTTCTTTATAATGTTTCGACCTTTACATTTTTTATTTTGTCAATTCTCTATAAACCCAATTGGCAAGTGCCCAAGCAAAGGCAGCTACCCCTATTCCAATGACTGCATAAAGAAGAATGTTTTTTGCTCTTCTTACCTTTTCTGGATCCCCTTCTGCAGTAGCAAATAAAACTCCAGCAAAAATAAGTTCAATAACAGAAATTACAAAAACTATTTTAATGAGTATTCCTACCAAGACCTCAACTTTGCTCATAAACTCATCGCCTCCTTGAGCTTGCACAATTAGAGGGACCAAAAGTAAAAATAAAATAAATTTCTTAAGAATTTTTCTCATGTTATAGCCTCAATAATCATTTTTGCTAAATACTCTCCCAAAAAAGCTATTCCTGCTCCCACAATTCCCCAAAAGATGGCTCTTTTTGCCCTTTCAATTTTCTCTGGGTTACCTTCTCCTGTAGCAAAAAGATAGCCTGCGTAGATAGTGCAAATGGCTAAAGCAGCGATGGCGACCTTTTGTAAAATTTTGAAAAGTTTTTCTACTAATAATTGAAAATTTTGAGCACTAATGGGATTGGGAAAATCTGGCATACTTTATTTTACTAAAATCAAACCAAAATGAAAAGAACCTGCTTCAAATTCCCTTTCTACTTTCAATTCTAGTTTCTTTGCTATCTTTTTTATTTCTTCAATTGAAACTTTTCTTTCAGGCCCAATATCAGCTGCCTCTTCTTTCCAATCAACAATCAAAATTTTTCCTCCTTTCTTTAAAATTCTTTTTGCTTCTTCTAAAACTTTTTCTTTGTTTTCACATTCAAAAAGTAAGTTTGTCATCAAAACCAAATCTACAGATTCTGGCAAAAGAGGGACTTTTTCTTCTACATCTGCTCTTCTTAATTCAACATTATAAATTTTTTCTTTCTTCAATTTTGATCTCAAAACAGAAAGAGGTTCTTCTAAAATATCTATGGCAAAAATTTTTCCCCGAAAAAGAATCTTTGATAGAGGAATGACCCAGCCTCCAGAACCACAACCAAAATCAGCTGCTATTAAATTATTTTTCAGTTTCAGTTCCTTTAAGATTTTTTCTGGATTTAAAAATTCTGCCATTAAATTAAATTTGCACAAACTATTTTATCTTCTTTCAATTGCATCAACTTTACTCCTCTCGTGACTCTTGAAAGTTTGGGAACACAAGAAATTTTTGTTTTGAGCACTTTTCCTTTCTCTGAAACTAAAATGAGTTCTTTTTCTTTTTGAATCGTTTTTGCTAAAACTAAATTTCCTGTTTTTTCATTGATTTTGGCAATTTTTATTCCTTTTCCTCCTCTTTTTTGAACCCTGAATTCTTTCAAAGAAGTCCTCTTGCCAAATCCGTTTTCAGTAATCGTTAACAAATAAAGATTTTTTATTTCTTTTGGCAAAATTTCCAAACCTTGAGCTTCATCTCCCTTTTTTAATTTTATTCCCCTTATTCCCTCAGCTTGCCTTCCCATTTCTCTTATTTCTTTTATTGGAAACAAAATTCCCTGTCCTTTTTTAGTGAAAATGAAAATTTTGCTTTCTGGTTGGGCTAATTTCACACTTTTTAAAATATCCCCCTTTCTCAATTTAATTGCCAAGAGACCAGACCTTCTTATATTTTCAAATTTTGAAATTTCAGTTTTTTTAATTTTACCATTTTTTGTCAAAAAAATAAGATATTTTTTTTCTTTTTTCAAAGGAGCTAAAGACAAAATTCTTTCCCCCTCTTTAATTTCCAAAAGAGTAAAAATTGATTTTCCTTTTCTTTCTCTTTTTTCTTTTGGTATTTCATAAACTGGCAAAGAAAAAACTTTGCCAGATTCCACAAAAACCAAAAGATTATCTCGCGTGTTAGCTAAAATAAAGTGTTCAATTGTATCTTCTTTACTTTTTATTCCCAAAACTCCTTTTCCTCCTCTTTTTTGGGTTCTATATTCTTTGGGGCTCATCCTCTTTATGTATCCTTTTTTTGTTAAAAGAATTAAAGTTTCTTCAGGAGGTATTAATTCTTCTTCTTTAATTTCTGTCACTTTTTCTTTAATAACCTTTGTTTTTCTTTCGTCTCCATATTTTTGTTTTAGTTCCTCAAACTCTTTTTTCATCTCTTCTTTTACCAATTTTGGACTTTTTAAAATCTTTTCCAATTTCTTAATTTCTTTTTCTTTCATTTTTAATTCTTCTTCTATTTTTTTCCTTTCCATTCTTGATAGGGTCGCTAACTTAGTTTCTAAGATTGCTTCTGCTTGCACTTTATCTAATCTAAAGTTCTTCATTAATCTTTTTTTAGCTTTTTCTCTTGTTTCAGAGAGCTTGATAATTTTTACTACTTTTTCAATCTTCCCCAAACATTTTTTTAAGCCTTCTAAGATATGGGCTCTTTCTTTAGCTCTTTTTAAATCATATTTAGTCCTTCTGATAATGATTTCTTTTCTATGATCTAAAAATGCTTTTAGAAGATCTATCAAATTAAAAACCCTAGGTTCCAAGTCTTTGGAAAGGGCAACCATGTTCAAATGGAAAGTTTTTTGGAGCTGAGTATATTTGTAAAGCAAATTCAAAATTCTTTTTGCGTCCACTTCCCTTTTTAATTCAACCGTAATTCTTAAACCTTCTCTGTCAGATTCGTCTCTAATGCTTTTTATTCCTTCAATTTTTCTCTCCAAAACTAACTTTGCCATTTCTTCTAAGATTTGAGATTTTGAAACTTGATAGGGAATTTCTGTAATTAAAATTTTTTTTCTTTTTCCTTCCCCCTCAACGATTTGAGCTTTTGCCCTGCAAACAATAGGTCCTCTTCCTTGAGAATAAGCTCTGATAATTTCTTCTCTATCGAAAATGAATCCACCTGTGGGAAAGTCTGGTCCTTGAATGAACTTGAAAAGATCTTTTACTTGAGCTTTTGGATGATCTATTAAGTAAATTAAAGCTTCGCAAACTTCTTTCAAATTATGGGGAGGAATATTTGTTGCCATTCCTACTGCAATTCCTAAAGATCCATTCAATAAAAGCTGGGGAAGGGGAGAAGGTAAAACAACAGGTTCTTTTTTCGTTCCGTCATAATTTGGAACAAAATCTACTGTTTCTTTTTCAATATCTTTGAGCATTTCTTGTCCAATTTTAGATAATTTACATTCTGTATATCTTTGGGCTGCTGGAGGATCACCGTCAATTGAGCCAAAATTTCCCTGTCCTAAAACCAAAGGATATCTTAAAGTGAAATCTTGAGCCAATCTTACTAAAGCTTCGTAAATGGGAGCGTCCCCATGAGGGTGATATTTTGCCATGCATTCTCCCACTACTCCTGCACATTTTCTAAAGTTTCTTTCTGGTCTCAATCCCATTTCATACATTGTGTAAAGAATTCTTCTCTGGACAGGTTTCAATCCATCTCTCACGTCGGGAATGGCTCTGGAAACGATGACAGACATTGCATAGTCAATATAGGCTGATTTCATCTCCTCTGTGATTTCTTTCTCTACGATTTTGTTTTTTCGTTTTTCTTCTTCCATTTTTTAATTTTTGATTTACCTAAAATTATTTTAGAACTAAAAATCGCAATCGCGACTTTTTCTTTTGTGGGCGGTGTAGGATTCGAACCTACGACCCCTCGCACGTCAAGCGAGTGCTCTGCCACTGAGCTAACCGCCCTCGGGCCACCGGCACCTCACATGACCAGCTCATTTTGCTTCGCAAAATGAGGGATCTACGTTCGGTGCGGTGTCCCTTCCTCCAACCTCGCTCCGCTCGGTTGGAGACCTCATTAATTGCTAATTACTAACCACTAACAACTGACTACTATTTTTGTCGGGGTGCTGGGATTTGAACCCAGGCTACTTGCTCCCAAAG
>CAYSYN010000031.1:0-6609 GCA_964435445.1 uncultured Candidatus Saccharibacteria bacterium | reverse complement strand
AAAAATTGAGCCGGCGGTGGGACTTGCACCCACAACCTCGGGTTTACAAGACCCGCGCTCTAACTACTTGAGCTACGCCGGCTTATCTCTTTATCTCCTCTTTGATCTTATCCCAAAAATCATCTTCTTTTTTCTCTTTTGCCCTCTCTTTCAATTTTCTTGAAAGATGAAATGTAAAATTGTCCACTTTCAGACTTAAAATCCTTATTTTCCTTAAAACTTTTTCTAAAGTTAAAAACCAAAAAGAAGATTTTAAAATCTTTGTTTTTAAAATTTTTTCTTTTAGTTTTTTTATCGTTCTCTGAGTAAAGCTTTCTTTTCCTTCTTCTGGTAAAACAATCAAATCTGGAATTTTTTTCCATAAAATAGTTAAAATACCAAAAAAACTGAAAAAGAAAAGAAATGTAGCAATTTCTCTCCCCATCTTTTAAATTTGGAACCTGCAAAAATCCTCCAAAACTATTTTTTCTCCAAATTTAGCTGAAAACTCATCTATCAAATCTTTCACTTTTTTTGTTTCATCTTTGATCCAGTTTTGTTCCAAAAGGGGAATTTCTTTTGGATCAATGGCCGCAATTTGTAAACAAAGTTCATGGGCTAGTTTTTGAAAATCTGGAGACCTGGCAACAAAGTCAGATTCGCAACAAAGCTTTACCATAGCTCCAATTTTCTTTCCGGAATGAATGTAGGCTTCAACAATTCCCTCTTTTGCTTCTCTTTTTTCTAATTTTTTAGCTATTGCGCCAAACCTTTCTCTCAATATCTTTTTTGCTTCTTCTATATTGCCCTTTGTTTTCTCTAAAGCTTTTTTACATTCTTTAATAGAAATGCCAGTTTCCTCTCTTAATTTTTTAATTTTTTCTATTTCTACCATTTTATTTTCTACCTTTTAAAATGGCTTTTTTTACTTTTTCTAAAATATATTTTACAGAAGAAATAGCATCATCGTTAGCTGGAATAGGATAATCTGCCAAAGTCGGATCTGCGTTTGTGTCTGAAATAGCAACTATTTTTATTCCTTTCCTCCTAGCTTCCTTTACCGCCAAATTGTCTTTTACCATATCGCAAACAAAAACTATGTCTGGTAATTTTTCCAAATTCCTTATCCCCTCAAATTTTTCTTTTAATTTCTCTATTTCCTCTTCTATTTCTCTTTTTTCTCTTTTTGTATATTTTTCCCATTCTTCGCTCTCTTTTTTCTTTTCTAGCTCTTTTAAATATTCTACTCTTTTTTTTATTTCTTCAAAATTGGTAAAAGTTCCCCCAATCCATCTATAAGTAACGTAAGGATAACCAAGTTCTGTTGCTAAATTCTTAACTAAATCTCTTATTTGAATTTTTGTCCCCACAAACAAAATATTTTTTCCTTCTTTGGCTGCTTTTTCTAAAAATTTCAATGCCTCCAAGAACTTTTCTTTTGCTTTTTCCAAATCTATCACATGAATGGTATTTCTCATGCCAAAAATAAAAGGGAGCATTTTAGGATGCGTCTTTGAAGTTTTGTGTCCAAAATGCAATCCTGCCTTTGCCATTTCTTCTACACTCAATCCGAATTCGTTTTCAGTTTTTTCTGCCATAGATTTTTTCATTCTATAAATATTACCTTGAATTTTCAAGTCCTTTCTGGTAAAATTGAAAGCATGAAAAAGGGAATTCATCCAAAATATTTTGAAAAGGCAAAAGTAAAGTGTGCTTGCGGAGCTGTTTTTGAAGTAGGATCAACCAAAGAGTACATGGAAGTTGAAATTTGTTCAAAATGTCATCCTTTTTACACAGGGAAAGAAAAAGTAGTTGATACTTTTGGCCAAGTGCAAAAATTCAAGAAAAAATATGGAGAAAGTACTAGTTGAAATAAGAGCTGGCGTGGGAGGAGAAGAAGCTGCCCTCTTTGCCAGAGATCTTTTTAGAATGTACTCAAAATACGCCCAAAAGAGAGGTTGGAAAATGAGAATTTTTAATTTGAAAGAATCTGATTTGGGAGGAATAAGAGAAGTTGTTTTTGAATTGAAAGGAAAAGATGTTTCAGATATGAAATATGAAGGTGGTGTTCACAGAGTTCAAAGAATCCCAGAGACAGAGAAATCTGGAAGAATTCATACTTCTACAGCCACGGTAGCTGTTTTGAGAGAGCCAGAAGAAAAAGAAATTAAAATTAACCCAAAGGATCTAGAATTTGATTTTTACAAGGCTTCAGGTCCCGGAGGACAATATGTAAACAAAAGGATGACAGCAGTAAGAGTGAAGCATTTGCCCACCGGAATTGTTGTCACATGCCAAACTGAAAGATCTTTGCAACAAAACAAAGAAATGGCCTTAAATTTATTAAGAGCCAAACTCTTTCAAATGGAAAAGGAAAAAGAGGAAGAAGAATTAAAAAAAGAAAGAAGAAGCCAGATTGGTTTTGGAGAGAGAGCAGAAAAAATTAGAACTTACAATTTCAAACAAAATAGGGTAACAGATCATAGAGTAAAAAAAAGTTGGTACAATTTAGAGGAAGTTTTAGATGGAAATTTAGAAAAAATAATTTCTACCTTGAAAAAACATTTTGGCTAAAGTTTTTTCTAAAAGTTTGATCTCTTGCTCATATTGTCGCATGATAGCAAAGACACTTTTTGCATACCAGCTATATCTTGGATTGGTCGTTCCTGTAAAGTAAATTAAAGCTGCCCTCCATTCAGCTTCTGGAGTTTGCTTTGCTGCTCCATAATCTGCCAAATACAAACCAGCTGCCAAAAAAGCATCTGTAATGTTCCAGGGGTTAGCAGGTCTTCCTGTAATCTTTGAAATCCTTTCTTTATACTGCATCCAAGTTGTAGGAATGAATTGAGCAGGCCCCATCGCTCCTCCCCAACCAAATCCCAAAGGGCATGAAACTGGAGTATTTCTCCAATCTTTTCCCAATTCTTTTGTAATTTGTAAAAAATAATAAACATCGTTTCTTCTTGAATAAGGAGGTCCTGGTGCCATTACTCTTTCTACCTTCCTTCCAGTTAAAATTTTAATGCCAGAACCTGTTTTTGTATTTCTCAAATAGCACTGGCCTACATTCTTTCCTAAATTTGATTCTTGAGTTAAAATGGCCAAAAGAAAAGCAGGTCTCACGCCAGTTTTTGACTCAACATATTTTGCAATCTGATAAGCTTCTTCAAAGGTGGGAGCTTGTTCTTTTGGAACGCCTACTAATTCAAAAATTCTTTTCCTAATTTCAGCTACCTTTTCTTGAGTAACTTTTTTTTCTTTTAAGTAACTTTCGTATTGAGCTTCTGTTAAACCCAAAAGATAATTCTTTTCTTTTTTTATTTGTTCGTTTTCTTTTTTCTGCAAAACTTGAATTTGAAGTAGTTTTTCTGCATTTTCTTTTTCTCCTTCTAAAGCATTTCTTTGTTCTTCTAAAGCTTTTTTCAAGTTTTTGATCATTGATAGAACTTGGCTGCTTTTTTTATTTAGATTTTCAAGATAAATTAAGTTATTAAAAAAACTAGAAAGACTTTCTTCAGAAACTAAAATTTCGATCAAGGATTTTCTCTCTGCTTCATCTATGGCTCTTAATATTTCAACCAATCTTTGTTTTTCAAGATTTATTTTCTCTTTTGTTTTTTCAATTGATTTTTCTGTCTCTGAGATCTGAAGAGAAGTTTCCTTAATCATTAAACTCGTTTGTTGAATTTCCCAATTTAATTTTTTGATTTTTTGTTTCAAATAATAAATTTCATTTGCCAAACTTCTTTTTTGAGCTTCTGTCTTACCTATTTTTCCTTCCAAAATCTTAATTTTTTCTTCAAAAAAGCTTTCGCATTCTTTCAATCTTTTTAAACATTCCTCATCAGAAACATTTTGACAGATATTATCAATGTCGTCGCACTTTAAAGAAAAAACAAAAAGAGGGAAAAAAATTAAAAACAGAATAATAATATTTCTCCTCATGGAGACGGAGTTTTTTTTGTTTCTTGAGAAGGAGTTGGTTTTTCTAATTTTTCTTCTTTTTCTTTCACCTCCTCTTTTTTCTCCTCTTCCTCTTCTTCTCTTTCTGGAGCCTCAATGAAAGCTAAAATTTCATCTTTTTCTCTTAAAACCTCCACTCCTTCTGGTAATTTTAAATCTGAAACATAAATTTTGTCTCCGATTTTTTCCAATTTTGAAATATCAACTTTTACTTCTTTTGGTAAATCCTTCCAAAAACCTTTAATTTCAATTTCGGTTAAATTTTTAACAAAAACTCCCCCTGCCTTAACAGCTGGAGCTTTCCCTTCAAAAACAATAGGAACGACAACTTCTATTTTTTCTTTCATTGGAGGTTGGAAAAAATCAACGTGTAAAATTTTTTCTGTCAAAGGATCTTTTTGAATTTCTTTTATCAAAACGGGATATTCTTTCTTTCCCACTTTTAAAGTAATGTGAGAAGCCTCACCTCCTTCTTTCAAAATTTTTTCCAAATCTTTTTCCTCAATAGCTAGTTTTAAATTTTCAATTTCTGGGCCGTAAAGAATGGCCGGGATTTTTCCTTTTTTTCTTGTTTTTTTTCCTTTTTCTTTCCTGATTTGAGCTTCAATGGAAAGCATTTTTACTTTTTCTTTCTTATCTTAAATCTTTTTTCTAGTTTCTTTAAGCTTTCTACTACTCCCGTATATTCTAGTTCTGACATGGGAAGCATAGCAGCTCCATAAAATCCCTGTCTTCTTATTTCCTCTGCCTTTTGAGCAGCTTTCTTTCTTACATTATCCCAAAAAGGATGGTCAAAGCAATCTGCAGGACCTGTAAGTTTTCCATTTTTCATGGAAAAAGCCAAACAAGAAACAATGGGAGGTCCATCAAAGAAAGAAATGGATGAATTCATTTTTACTGGCATTAAAGGCCCAATGTGAGATCCTCTCATGAAACCTGAAACATAGGGAGCAATGGCGTAGGGAGCTAAAATTTCACCTGTAGCTGGAAAGTTCTTTTGAGTTCTCACTAACATGACAGGATCATCTTTTCCCACATACTTTCCAGCAATATTGTGCAATCTCGTCGTGGAAGCAGCAACGACTTGCTCTCCTGTCGCTCTTGACCAGATTGACTCAATAACAAATCTCCCAGGATCTCTCAAGAGACAAGCTATATCGTAAGCTTCTTCTGGTGTGACTAATTCTATAATTTTATCTGCTTTAGTATAGGAGACATCCATAATAACGAATTTGAAACCCTTTTTGATGTTGGGAGACAAAATCAAACCTGCACAATACATGGGGTCGGCAAAAGCTAAATATAAAGGCAAATTAAAAGCCCCGGGTTCTGTTTTGTCTGCCATGAACATTAAAAAAGGTTCAGCTTTCCTTTCTTCAAATTCCATTTCTGCTACTTGAGGACCCATTCCTTTAACGTTTCCGGAAAAAGCCTCTACTAAAAGATCTTGGCCTGCCCCATAAAGGCCTTGTTTTTTTGCTACTTTCGTTGCCTCCAAAAAAGCTTGCCAACAGATTTTGTGAATTTTAGAATTTGATATTCCTTTTCTGTGAGATAGCAAAATGGAAATATCATCTCCTGTATGGCAAACAAAATAATCAATTATCAAACCCTTTCCTTTCTTTTTCACATAATCTTTAACTGCCTCAATCATTTCTTCGCTCGGTTTTATATGTCCTCCAATAGAGCCCACATCAGCTTTAATAATAGAAAGAGTAATTTTTGCCATTTTATCTTTTTCTTTTTTGACCTTTGGATAATCTCATTAAAACTTTCATGACAGCATCAGGCGATAAAGAAATGGCTTCAATACCACAATCTATCAAAAATTCAGCAAATCCTTCAATGGTTGAAGGAGCATCACCACAAATCCCAGAATATTTTTTCATTTTTTTACAAGTTAAAATAGCTTGTTTTATTGCTTTTTGCGAAGCTTCGTGAAATTCGTTGGTAATGTGAGCAATGTGAGCATTGTCCCTGTCCACGCCAAAAAGACACTGAGTTAAATCGTTAGAACCAATAGAAAAGCCATCTGTAATTTTCAAAAATTTTTCTGCTAAAATGACGTTTGAAGGGATTTCGCACATAACGTAAACTTTCAATCCATTTTTCCCTCTCTCCAAACCAAATTTTTTCATCAATTTTAATACCTTTTCAGCTTCCTCTGGCGTTCTGCAAAAGGGAATCATACAAGCTATGTTTTTCAAACCAAATTCTTCTCTTACTTTCTTGATTGCTTTGCATTCTAATTTAAAAGCAGGCTGAAAAATAGGATCATAATATCTTGAAGCTCCTCTCCAGCCCAACATAGGATTTGCTTCTTTTGGTTCAAATAAATTTCCCCCAATTAAAGCTGCGTATTCATTCGTTTTGAAATCTGAAAATCTAACAATAACTTCATCTGGCCAAAAAGCTGCTCCAATTTGAGCTATTCCCTCTGCCAATTTATCCACAAAATATTTTGTTTTATCTTTGTAGCCTTCGGTCAATTTATCAATTTCTCTTTTCAATTTTTTATCTTTGATTTTTTTGTAATGGCAAAGGGCTAAAGGATGAATTCTTATTTTTTCTGCAATGATGAATTCCTCTCTAGCTAAACCTACTCCTTTTACAGGCAAAAAGGAATATTTGAAAGCAGATTCTGGAGCACCAATGTTTAAACAAATT